>JAPLTR010000349.1 GCA_026398065.1 Verrucomicrobiota bacterium
GCTAAATCCTATGCCACTCACGTCATTGATCGGAGCCCAGATGTCGTCATCGAAATGCACGAGGTCTAGGCCGGGGGTTAATTTCGCTTCTCGCTTCGCATCCTCCGTAAATTTCCGCCCCACAATGGTCCCCGTTGCACCGATAGCTACCATTTTGCGCACAAAAAGCGGGATGACTTCGAGGGGAACGGGATCCTTCCAGTTCTTGCACTCAAAAATGTGCCTCTTCTCGTAGATCATGCCCTCATGAATTTTCACGTACACGTCCACCTTGTAGGTCTGTTCGCCGCATCGGACGTTCGCGCGGGGTTGGATCGTGAACGGGGCTTCGCTTAGACCCGGGTGCGCACGGATCACCATTGCTTCGATAGCCTCAACGGCTCGTTCAAGCGCAGTACCTTTGATGTTGGGGTCGTCAGTCAAAGCAGTTTGAAGTGTGGCAAATTATCGGCCAAGGGCGATTGAATTAGGGAAAAGCCTTTCCCTCGCGCGAGCCCAGGTCTCGCGCTACCCATTCTAGCGGGGCCACCCCGCAACGCCCCCGGATGCCGGGAGGTCCCGGTTGGTGCTAGTGGCTCGCGATGCTCGCTTGGAGGAAGGCTTGGGGCTCCGCCCCCGGCGCGTCGGCAAGGGTGTCCCCAAGCTTCCTCACTGCGTTCGTGCAGCCCGGGTGAGCCCCCTCCCTGTGCCTACTTGCACCCCCAGGCCTCGCCGGCGGGCAGGGTTTCACGCGCGACGCACTTCGCTGCGCGACGAAACCAAAACTAACGGAGGAAAACCAATGACCACGAAAACCACCCCAAGCATCTACGTTGCCTGTTTGGCAGCGTACAACAATGGCAGGCTGCACGGCGCATGGATCAGCGCAGCGCAGGACGAGGAAGCGATTCAGACGGAAATCAGCGCCATGCTGGCGGCATCGCCGGAGGCAGGCGCAGAAGAATGGGCGATTCACGACTTCGAAGGCTTCGGCGAGCTTCGCCTTAGCGAGTATGAGGGAATCGAGCGGGTGAGCGCGCTTGCCGCGTTCATCGGAGAGCACGAGGCGCTAGGGGCGAAGGTTCTGGCGCATTTCTGCGGAGACATCGACGAGGCCCTAAGCGCCACGGAAAATTACCGGGGCTGCTACGAGAGCCTTGCCGACTTCGCGCAGGAGCTGACCGAAGAGACCAGCACCGTCCCGGCGCATTTGGCGAACTACATCGACTACGAGAGTATGGGGCGGGACATGGAAATGAACGGCGACCTGTTCACCATCGAAACCGCCCACGACGAAACCCATGTTTTTTGGGGATCGTGAGAGAGGGGGAAGCGGGCCCGATTCTCGCCCGTTTCAACTGTCAGTAAAACTGTCAGTAAGAGCACTGACTGAGTACCGCAAAATAGTACGCGAGTTAACCCGGTTAGCTCTTGTTTTCAGAGGTAAAACCATCATTCTCAGTCGTATTCAGAGGTGGTGCAGTTGTCCAATTCCGGCCCGCGCCTCCAAGAGCTAACTCCAGTGAGTTAGCGAGTTTCGCGAGTCGGAAGGGCCACTGTCAGCCAAAGTGTCAGCCGGACGAGGCGGAGAACGGTAACTCGGCCAAAATTCGGCGGTACTCGGCTGAAACTCGCCCACGGCTCGCGAACGCGAGTGGGGCGGACACTGCACCGCTTTTGGCCAACCTCCACGCCTCGCGCACGCAGCGTGAGCGGCCACTGTACCTCAACCGCCCACTGAGGACCCCATGTGCGTCACCTCCTATTACGGACTCTGGGGCGGTGTAACGCGGCGCCAGGTTTCGGCGAAGGGATTGTCGAGGCCGACCTGCGTGTAGACGTCCCCTTCGATCTTGATTCTGGCACTGCTGACCCGTCCGATCCGGTTCGCGGTTCTGCTGTCGGCGAAAGTGGTGGTCGACTCGATGTTATCGCCGTTCAGGCGGTAGGTGCCGCCGTGACGGAACACGATGGCGCCCGTGGCGGGATTTTTCTGCTCCATTTCCCAATTGCCCAGGGTGAAGGTTTTGCGCCGAAGGCCGACACCTGAGGGCGTGCCGGGGACGGCGGCCTTTTCGAGGACCCAAGTTCCGAGCAGGCGGGATTGGAGGTCGCCGGAAGGTGCTGGCGGGGTGGGGGTGGTCGCGCAGCCGGCGCAGAGCAGGACAACGAGTAAGGTGAGGGAGCGCCAAAGGGCCATGCAGAATCGATGGCGGTGAGAGCGCGGATTGTCGAGCCGCCTCAGGGTGCGCGAGGTATCCCAGACTGGCCGACTTCGCCTCACACGCCTTGGCGTGCGGTCCGAAACGGTGGGCGGGGCTTTACGCCCCGACGGGTGCGGTCGCGAAGAAGTCGGGGCGTAAAGCCCCTCCCACAGCTCTGAGCCACTTGCGAGCAGCGAGCCTGAGTTCGCTGAACCGTATTTTACAAACAGCCCCTAACCCGTACGGCGACCCACTCGGTCTAGAGTCCGATCTTCCTCGGCGATTGGTCTCAGTACGGTTGCCGGCCGGCGGCTCCTTTCACTTTCAAAGAACGGGAAAAAGAATAGGGGTCCGACCGCGGGTCCCGGTTTGTCATTGCGAGGCATTCGCGCAGCGGACGACGACTCGTCCTCCGAATCCTCGGCGAAGGAGTAGGCAATCCATCTGACCACCCTACGTCCGGCGGAGCCGGACTCGCGGCGATGGGACAAACCGAGCGGCGTCTGCAAGACAGACGCCCTACAACGAATCTTCACCCGATCCCGATCCACGCGCCGGTGGCCAGCGGCGCGCGGGACGGGCCCTTCGCGAGCTTCAGGGCGGCGGCCCAGACCGCATCGATCTTGGCGTCGTCCGCGCCCGCCGGCTCGGGTCCGGCCGGGGACGGACTGCGGCGGGCCGGCTGGCTCGCCGACGGCACCTCCCGCGCCGACTCGCGCCGCGCGGCCGGACGGGCCGGGCGCACCTCCTCCGGTTCCTTCGGCTCCTCCCGGGCCTCCCGCGGCTCCGCCCCCTCCTCCGGTGGTGCTTCCCGCTCCTCCCACCGCTCCTCCGACAGCTCCTCCGGCTGCGCCCGCCGCTCCTCCTCCCGCTGCGCGCGTTCCTCGCGCTGCGCCCGGCGCACGTCGCGTTGCGCGCGCTGCAACCGGTCCGAGGCGCGCAGTACCGCCAGCACGGCCTTCAGCCGCTCCGGCCCCTCGGCCATGCCCCACGTGGCCCTCAGCTCCCGCAGCATCACCAGCTCCGACGCCTGCGTGAGGCACCCGGCCAGCTTCTCCTCCCCGAGCAACGCCGCCAGCTCCGGCTGCTCCTCGTGCAGCCGCTCCGCCAGTTCGAAAATCTGCTGCTGCTGACACCAGAC
>JAPLTR010000852.1 GCA_026398065.1 Verrucomicrobiota bacterium
CGCGGAGGGCAGCCGTCCACGACCACGCCGACGGCGGGCCCATGGCTTTCGCCCCAGGTGGTGATTTGGAAGAGGTTTCCGAAGGAATTCGGCACGGGGGTGGGAGCGTTGGCCGCGCCCTCCGGTCCGGCAAGCGGCAAATCCCGCGGAGCCTTCCCCGCCACCCGGGGTCGAATCTCCGGCAACTTTCGGGCCGGACCGGCGTCCCACCCCTATATCCATAAGACCGATAAGACCGTTTACAAGCCGGGCCCTTTGGCCTCTCATCTCGCTCCCGCCGCTTCCGTCGGCCCAACCTCTTCCGCTCCCTTCTGCATGTCTCCGCGTTCCGCCCGCCTGATCCTCGCCGCGCTCCTCGCCGCCACCACCGTCGTCGCCCCGGCGCAAACCCCTCCGCCCGCCGCCGTGCCGGCCCCGGGGGCCGCGCCCAAGGAGGACCTTTTCACGCTCAAGCTCCCCGACGCCGACATCGACACCATCCTCGGCTCGCTCGAACAGTACACCGGCAAGCACATCCTCCGCCCGGCCTCCCTGCCGACGGCCACGTATAACATCAAGATCGAGAACCGCCCGAAGGCGGAGATCATCTCGTATACGGCGTGGCCCCGATGGGCGACCACGCCCTCAAGGTCGTCGACCTCACGATGACGCGCACCGAGGCCCCCGAGATGATCACCGGGTCGGCCTTCGACCAGCCCCCCAGCGGCAAGATCGCGGTGAAGGTCTTCCAGCTCGACTTCATGCGCGTCCAGGACTTCTCCGCGATGGCCGCGCCGATGCTCAACCCGAACATGCAGGGCGGGCTCGTCCAACTGCAGACCGCCAACGCCGCGATCGTCACCGACACCGTCACCAACCTGCAGCGCATCGAGCTGCTGCTGCGCGACCTCGACCGGCCCAACGCCGGCACCATGCCAAAGTTTTACCCGCTGACGTCCGCCAAGGCCAGCGACCTCGTCGCCAAGATCCGCACGATCATCACGGGGCCCCTCCAGGCGCAGCTCGGCACCGCGACCACGTTCAGCGCCGACGACCGCACCAACCAGATCATCCTCGTCGCCGACCCCCGCCTCCATCCGTTTTTCGACGAACTCATCGCGAAACTCGGCGGCAAGTCCGACCCCAACACCCGCAACGAGGTCATCTACCTCAAGCACGCCGAGGCCCCCAAGGTCGCCACCATTCTCACCAATCTCATCAACGGCCAGACCGCCGCCGCCCAGAAGACCAACGCCCAGTCCCTCCGTCCCGGCGCGGTCGGCACCATGCCCGCGACCCCCACCGCCCCCGGCGCGGCCCCGGCTCCCACCGCCGCCCCGTCCGTCGCCAGCCTGCCGGGTGTCGACACCCTGCTCGGCTCCGGCTCCAACGAGTTCAGCAGCCTCGTCACCATCATTCCCGACGAGCGCTCCAATGCCGTGGTCGTGTCCGGCACCGTCGACGATCTGCGGCTGATCGCCGCGCTGATCGACAAGCTCGACACCATCCTTGCGCAGGTGCGCATCGAAGTCGTGATCGTGGAGGTCACGCTCGACGACAACAGCGCGTCGGGCATCAGCGCCCTGGGCCTCACGGTCGCGGGCGACAAGCTCGTCGGCTTCAGTGGCGCCACCCCCACCTTGACCGTCTCCAGCGGCACCGTCACCCGGGGCGATGCCACCACGTCGGTCAGCGGCCCGTGGGATCTCGCCGGCACCATCGCGATCGGCACCACGCCGCGCAAAAACAACACGAGCATCCTCTCGGTGCCCAGCATCACCACCTCGCACGCCAAGAAGGCCACCTTCGTCTCCAGCGAACAGCGCCCGATCATCACCGGCTCGCAGACCAGTGTCACGGGCACCGGCGGCACTCCGGTCACCTCCTCCACGGTGACGCAGCAGGACATCGGCATTACCCTCACCGTCACCCCGCTCATCGGCAACGACGGCTCGGTCCAGATGGCCATCACCCAGGACGTGAAGGACGTCGTCGGCTCCATCAAGGTCGACGCCAACGAACAGCCGATCATCAGCCATCGCTCGACCGACTCGTTCATCACCGCCCACAGCGGCGAAATCCTCGTTCTGGGCGGAATGCAGCGTAAAAAGGAGTCCAAGTCCACCAACCGGCTGGGCCCGATCCCGTTCCTCGGCGATCTGTTCGGCTCCCGGACCAGTCAGAAGGGCCGCACCGAGCTGATCTTCTTCCTCCGCCCGACCGTGTTGACCAACACCGTGGCGGACAACGCCCCCGCGATGAAGCGCGTGGACGAGCTCCCCCAGAAGGACGTCATTCGCAAGGAAATCGACCCCAACTACGTCCCGCCGAAGCAGACCCTCCGCGACAAGATCTTCCCGAAATAATCGCGCGCTCCCCGTCCCCACCCGACCATGACCGCGCCCGATCAGGAAATCCTTCCCGCGTCGCTTGCCGACCGCCTCACCGACGAACAGCGTCAGGCCGTCGCCGAGGCCCCGAGGGAGAAACGCCTCGAAACCCTCGCCGCCGCCCTGAGCCGTCCCGAGCCCGAGGTCCTCGAAAATCTCGCCGCCGCCGCCGGCCTCACGGTTGCGAGCAATCTGGAGACCGATCCCGACGCCCGCGGCCTGCTGCCCGCCCGCCTCGTCCACGAGTACCAGATCATCCCGATCAAGTTCGGCCCGCCGCCCGTTGACGGCGCGACCACGCCGCCGCCGCACACCGTCCCGCTCCATCTCGCCACCGCGTGGCTGCCGGACGCGCTGATGGCCGACTGGCTCCGCACCTTCACCCCGCGCCCCCTCGTGTGGCACCTCGCCGTGCCCGAGCGCGTGCACCAGCTCATCATCGAGAACTTCGGCGTCGGTGCCGGTTCGCTCGACGATGGCGACGACAGCTACATCGCCCCCGAGGCGCAGAAACAGGAGGAGGAGGTCGTCGACGAGGACGCCGCCGTCGTGCGCTTCGTCACCGACGTCATTTCGCAGGCGATCGCCGACCAGGCGACGGACATTCATTTCGAGCCCCAGGAGGGCGCACTCCGCATCCGTTACCGCGTCGACGGCCTGCTCGTGCCCGTGCCGCTCCCGGAAAATCTCCTCCGCTTCCAGGACGCCATCATCTCGCGCCTCAAGATCATGGCGCGCATGAACATTTCGGAAAAGCGCCTCCCGCAGGACGGCCGCATCAACTTCAAGGCCGCCGGCATCGTCCTCGACATCCGCGTCTCCACCGTCCCGACGATCTACGCCGAGTCCATCTCGCTCCGTCTCCTCAACCAGAAGAAGGAGGCGTACACGATGGACCGCCTCGGCATGAGCCCCGACGAGCAGGCCCAGATCGTCAGCATCCTCGACTACCCGCACGGCATCATCCTCGTCACCGGCCCGACCGGCTCCGGCAAGTCGACCTCGCTCAACGCGTTTCTCCGCAAGATCAACTCCACCGACCTGCGCATCATCACGATCGAGGATCCGATCGAGTACGAGGTCCCCGGCGTCAACCAGATGCAGGTGCGGCCCGAGATCGGCCTCACGTTTGCCGACGCCCTGCGCCACGTCCTCCGGCAGGACCCCGACGTGATCATGGTGGGTGAAATCCGCGACAAGGACACCGCTGAGATCGCCATCCGCGCCTCGCTCACGGGTCACCTGGTCTTCTCCACGCTTCACACCAACGACGCGCCCGGCGCCATCACGCGTCTCGTCGACATGGGCATCGAGCCCTTCCTCGTCGCCTCCGCCATCGAACTCGTGATCGCCCAGCGCCTCGTGCGCCGCCTCTGCGTCGAGTGCTCGCGCCCGGCCCCGGTCAACAAAATCAAGCTCCGCGAAAACCTCGCGATCCTCGGCGCCGACCCCGCCGAGGCCGAGCTCATCGAGATGCTCAAGGCCCCGGTCGGCTGCGACCGCTGCCGCGGCACCGGCTACCGCGGGCGCGTCGGCATCTTCGAGATCTTCCGCCTCAACGACGAGATGCACGAGCTCGTGCTCAAGCGCGAGAGCACGCGCGTCCTCTCCGAGTGCGCCCGCAAGAACGGCATGCGCACCCTCGGGCAGAGCGGCTGGGAAAAGATCAAGCTCGGCTACACGTCCTTCGACGAGGTGCTGCGCGTGGTCACCATGACCGAAGGCTGATCATGCCCCGTTTCGCCTACACCGCCCGCGACCGCGCCGGCCACGCGGTCTCCGCCGACCTCGAGGCCCCGAGCCGCAAGGACGCGCTTCGCCTCCTCGCCACCCGCGGCCTGCAGGTCTCCGCCGTGAGCGAGCTCGCGGCCGGCCCCGCCGGGAAAAAAGGCGCGGCCAAGGTCGCCAAGCCCACGGCCGCCGAGGCTCGCGTCGCCCGCCGGGCCGCCGCGGTTGTCCCGGGGAAAAAGGAGTGCCTGTCGTTTCTCGAGTCCCTCTACGACCTGATGACGAGCGGGCTTTCCGCCGGCGAGGCCGTGCGCCTCCTCTCCGTGCGCATCAAGGAGCCGCGCCTGCGGTCGCTCTGCGCCGGGCTCTGGGAACGCATCAGCGAGGGCGCGCCGCTCTCGCGCGCGATGGCCGAGCAGCGCGAGCTCCGCCGCCAGCTCCTCACCGCGCTCGCGTATCCGGTTTTCATGGTCGTCGTGGCGTGCGGCGTGATCCTGTTCTTCCTGTTCTTCCTCCTGCCGCGCCTGCAGACGCTGCTCACGTCGCTCGGCGGCAAGATGCCCACCTCGACCAAGCTGCTCATCGGCCTCTCCGAGTTTGCGATCCACTACGGCGTCTTCGTGATCATCGCCGCCGTGCTCGGCGCGATCTCCTTCTGGCGCTGGCGGGTGAGCGCGGCGGGCCGGGCGACCACCGACGCGTGGCTGCTGCAGGTGCCGCTCGTCGGCCCGTTCATCGTGTCGCAGACCGTGCTCGCCTTCAGCCAGACGCTCTCCGTGCTGCTCGAAAACGGCATCACCGCCGCCGAGGCGCTCCGCATGACGGAAAAGCAGATCGACAATCTCGTCCACCGCGCGGCCTTCAACATCGCGACCGCCCGTGTGCTCGAGGGCGAGGCGCTCTCGGTCGCGCTCACGCGCACGGGCTGCTTCCCCGACCTCGTGATCGACCGTCTCTCGGTCGGCGAGAACACCGGCAACGTCGTCCCCAGCCTGAAGCAGATCGCGACCGCGTATCAGAAGCTGATCTCCAGCCAGCTCAGCATGTTCACGAAGGTGATCGCCAGCGGCGTGCTGATGGCCGTCTTCACCTTCGTCGGCTTCATCGCCTTCGCGATCGTGAGCGCCGTCTTCCAGGTCAGCGCGAGCTTCAAGCTCGGCGGGTAGGGACGGATACCCCGAGCCGTCCGATCAGGAGGTGGCGGAGCTTGTCCGGGGAGGAAAATCCTGAGGTGGACGTCTCGGAGAGACGTCCCCACCCCCTTGCGACGAAATTCGCTCGGCGGACACGTTCCGCCGCTTCAACCTGCGCGGGATGCCCTCCCCCCAACTTGTCCTCGTGACCGGATCGGCCGGCAATGTCGGCCAGACCGTCTTCCATGGCCTGCTCCCGCATTTCGCGCTCCGCGCCTTCGACCGCGTGCCGACGCCGGGCGCCACGGACCAGCACCTCGGCGATCTCGCGGACCGCGCCGCGGTCGATCGCGCCGTCGCCGGCATGGACACGGTCATCCACCTCGGCGGCTGCCCCCGCATGGAGGCGGACTTCATGGGCGATCTGATCCGGCCCAACGTCGAGGGGCTGTGGCACATGCTCGACGCGGCGCGCCTCGCGGGCGTGAAACGCTTCATTTTCGCCAGCTCGACCAACGTCGCGTTCGGCGCAACCGGACTCCCCCAGCTCACGCCCGGGACGGTGCACGTGTTCAATCCGTACGGCGCGACGAAGGCGTTGGGCGAAAACCTCGGCCGCTGGTTTCACGACACCTATGGCATGGAGTTTCTCGCCGTGCGCATCGGCTACTTTCGCGGGATCTACAACGACCCCGCCCTGCGCGAGGCCTGGCTGCACCGCATCTGGCTCGGGCCGCGCGACTGTGCGGAGTATTTCCGCCTCGCGGTGGTCGCTCCACGTTTTGGCTACGGCGTCGCGTACGCCTGCTCACGCTGCCCGGAGAACTATCTCGACCTCACGAGCGCCCGCGAACTGATCGGCTACGAGCCGGCGGAAACCGTGCCGGACGCACCGTAGCGGGCGGCGCCTTCACGGCACCTCGTACACTTCCACGAGCGCCGTGCCGCCGCCGGTCGCGCCGCGGACCACGGCGGAATAGCTGCCGGGCACGAGCGTGATGAGCAGCATCGCGTCGGCGCTGCCCGGCCGGTCGATGGCGAAGGCCCCCACCCGCGCGCAGGCCTGGACCTTCTGTGCATCGCCGCCCCAGTTGTCGTTGCTCGCGATGGTGACCGAGTTGCTGTTGAACAGGTCGAGGCGCGGGTCGGCCATCACGCCGGGGACGCCAAACGCCGCGAGCCCGGGGCCGATGGCGCGCACGAGGACGGTCTTGGAGGTCGAGCCGCCGATCACAAAGCCCGCCGTGAGCGCGGTACCCGCATCGATGGCCTTGCGCACCGAGACGTTGATCAGCCGCGGCGTCGCCGGGGGAAACGCCGTGATCGAGGTGGCGTCGTAGAGTTCGGCGAGCACCCGGCCGGCCGCGCCCGGCGCGCCGCTGACGCGGATCGTGTAGCCGCCATCCCGCGGCATGAGGCTGGTGGGGAAGACCGCCGCGTCCCTGGAGCTGTCGTTGATGAAGGGGAAGGCCCCGACGCGGGCGATGACGGTCTTCAGATTGTCCGCCCCGGCCCAGTCGTCATTCGACGCCGCGAGGGCCTGGCCGGCAAAGACCTCCAATTTCGGATCGGACAGGGCGCCCTCCACGTTCAGCGGCGGCTGGGCCAGCGAAGGGCCGACCGCCCGGATGAGCAGGGGCTTGGGGGTGGCGGTCGTGTTGGCGCCGCCGATCACCGTGCCCAGCGTAAACTCGGGGGTCGACGCGGACAGGTCGGTGAGAATCGAGAGATTGCTGAGCCGGCCGAAATCGTTTCCGGCCGCGATGGTCAGGTTGGCCGGGAAACTGGTCGTGTCGCCCGAGGCGTTGCCGGCCACCACCGTGTAGGCGCCGGCGTCGGCCGTGGTCGCGCCGAAGAGCACCAGCGAGGCGCCGGTGGCGCCGGCGATCGGCGCGCCGGCCTTGAGCCACTGGTAGCCGGTGGCATTGGGCGCCAGGGCGCTGAAGACGACCGTGCTGTTGTTCGAGATCTGCTGGGTCGAGGGCTGCTGCGCGAAGACCGGCCGGCCCGCCGCCGTCAGCGTGAAGGTCGTGACCGCGCTGTAGACGGCCACGACGTTGTAGCCGGGGGCCGACGTGGCGTTGAGGGCGACGATCCGGTTGGCCTCCAGTTGCACCGTGTAGGTCCGCCCCACAACCAGGGTGTTGGCGGGCACGGTCAGCGAAAGCTGCGCCTGGCTGAAGCCGCCGGCGGAGGTGTCGGCGGACAGGTCGCCCTGGTTGGGGCCGGCGCCGCCCACCGTGACGCCGAGCCGGGACGCGCCGGCCGAATAGTTTTGGGAAAAATTGATGGTGAGGGTGAGCGGCTGCGTGCGGTCGACGGTGAGGGTGCCGCCGGACCAGGTCCCGGTGGACGCGGTGGCGACGGGCGGCGCCGGATAGAGGTCGCCGGTCAGTGCCAGCGGCGTGCTGCGCCCGCCAAAGGCGAGGCCGTAGGTGCCGTTGGGAAACGCCGCCGCCAGGGCCGCCGCCGTATCGAAAAACTGAATATACTCCCACTGGCCCGCATCCGGGCTGAAGGCCAGCGGCCGGGTGCCGCCGGCGCCGGGCAGCGTGACGGCCACGGGACCGGTGGGGACGGTGGCGGTGCCCTCGACGTGCGCGTCGAAGCCGTAGCCGCCGGCGGTCAGCACCGCGGTGGAGGCCGCACCCGTCTGGGCGGCGCGGACCTGCTTGTTGACCACGGCGAAGGCACCGGACTGGGCGCGGCCGGCGTCGGCAAACACCGACAAACCGGCGACGAAGGTGACGAGGCGGAGGAGCGAGGGGAGTTTCATGGGCGGAGGAACCGGGCCCGCTGGCCGCAGGCCGGACAGTTCAGAGCCTGCCCGGCGCGAAGTCGGCCGGCAACAGGCAAGTCGCGCGCCCCCACCCGCCTACGGCACTTCGTAGACCTCGATGATCGCGGTGCCGCCGCCGCCGCCCACGCCGCTCAGACGGGCGCTGTAGGCTCCGGGCGGCAGGGTGACGAGGAGGACGGCGTCCTTGGTCGCCGGACCGGACAGGGCGAAGGCGCCGACGGCGCTGGCCACGGTGGCGGTCTGGGCGTCGCCGCCCCAGTTGTCGTTTTCACCGAGCTTCGCGCTGCCGTGGTCGTTGTCGAAAAGCTCGAGTTTCGGGTCGGCCATCGTGCCGTCCACTCCGAGGGCCGCGAGGGACGGACCCACCGCGCGGATCAGCACGGTGCGCGCGAGGGGCTTGGTGGGCACGCCGCGCAGCACGAACCCGACGAGGAGTTCGCCATTCGCGTCGATTTGCGCCCGGGTGGAGAGATTGACCAGACGGGGCGTCGTCGCCGTGCGCGTGGAGCCGGCGGCGTCGTAGATTTCGGCGAGGACGGTGCCGGTGGTCGTGCCCTTACCGGCGATCTGAACCGTATAGCCACCCACGCCGAAGCCCGGCGCGGGAGTGGCGTAAGCGCTGTCGAGGCTGCCGGCCGTCAGGTCAAACGCGCCCACCGAGAGGAAGGCCGCGGCGAGCGCCGTGGCATCCCCGCTGCCCCAGTTGTCGTTGCTGGCGATCGAGGTGTCGCTGCCGGAGCGGAAAATCGTCATCGTCGGATCGGCCAGCGCATCGGAGATCCCGAAAGCCGCGAGGCGGGGGCCGACCCCGCGCATGATCAGGGGCAGGGACTCGGTGGAGCTGAGCGGTCCCACGGAGGCGCCCACGGTGAGAATCTTGGCGCCGGCGCCGGCGCCGGTGCGGATCGAGAGGTTCACCAACCGGCCAATCTCGGTGGGGGTCGCGGCGCTGACCGCGAGGGCGGCGGCGTTGCTCGTGACGGAACCCGTGCCGTTGGTCGCGACGACGGTGTACGTGCCGGCGTGAGCCGCGGTCGCAGCAGGAATGACCAGGTTCGCCGCGGTCGCACCCTCGACCTCCACCCCGTTGCGCCGCCACTGGTAGGTGGGCAAATTGAGGGCCGAGGCATTGAATACGACCGTGCTGCCGCTCGCCACCGTCTGCGCGACAGGCTGCGTGATGAATGACGGCGCGGGGACCGAGCCGTTGTTGGTGATGGCAAGCGTGCTTTCGGCGAAGTTGCCGTTCACATCGGTGGCGCGGACAGTGAGCGTGGCGTTGCCACCGGTGCCAGGTGTGAGGGTGAGGGTCGAAGCCGACACGGTCGCGGTGACGATGGTCGGGGACGGATTGATGACGCTGAAGGTGAGGACGGCGGTGTCGCCGGCGGCAGCGGGATAGACGGGGATGACCTTGACGCTGTTGATCAGGATGAGGGTCTGCGCGTTGAGCGTGTTGGTGGTAAGCGGGAGCTGATTGAAGGTCGCGTCGTTGAGCGCGGTGGAGGCGTCGAAGACGGGGAGCGAGGCAATATTGTCAGGCACGGTCATGCCCGTGCCGAGCACGCGGGCGAAAACGGTGAAACCGCCGTTCTGGTTGTCCAAATTCGAGCGGTTGTCCGCGAGATTGACGAACCACTGGTTGGTCGCCGTGTTCGGGCCGGCGGCGGTCTTCGCCATCGCGAGCGTGCCGCGGGTGTTCGGGATCTTGAACTCGTTATTCACCGGGGCGTCGGCCGCGATGGCGGTGATCTGGTTGCCCACCAGTGCGAAGCCGCCACCCTGAATGACAAAGCCGGGCACCGAACGGTGGAAGAGCGCATTCGCGTAGGCACCGCGGTTGGCGTATTTCAGAAAATTCGCCACGGTGAGGGGCGCATCGTTCGCGAGGAGTTCGACATTGAACTTTCCGCGGACGGTGTCGATCTGCGCGACCTGGCCGGTGACGTTGGGCAGGGTGAAGTAGTTCTTCAGGTCGATCTGAACCGCGCCCGCTCCGATCGCAAACGTCTGCGCGGGCAAAGCCTGGGTCGCCGCGGGTGTGGTGGACTGCCCCCGCAGCGAATACGTGGCGAGGAAGGTGACGACAAGGAAGAGGAAGGAGCGACGGACGCGAATCATGAAGGAAAGGTGGCCGAGGGTGGACGGGCTCGCCAAGCCGATTGTTCCCACCAATCTTGGGCGGAGGAACCCGGCCAAAGAGGGTAAAATCGTGCGGTTGACGCGTGGGCAACGCGTTAGACCGGGCGGGCTGAAGCCCGCCCTCCGTCAGGGAACCTCGTAAACTTCCACGAGGGCGATGCCCGTCGTGCCCGTCGCGACGGTGACTTGGGCGGTGTAGTTGCCGGGCGCGAGCGTGATCAGGAGGGCGGCGTCGGCCGAGCCGGCGTTGAGGCCGAAGGCCCCCGTGTCGGAGAACGCGCCGCTGAGCGCAGCGGTGCCGCCCCAGTTGTCGTTGAAGGCGAGGCTCTTTCCGGTTCGGTCGAAGAGTTCAAGCTTCGGGTCCAACAGGGCCCCGGCCACACCGAAGACCGCCAGAGAGGGGCCGACCGCGCGGACGAGCATGGTCTTGGCGGTGGAGCCGCCGATGACGAAACCCATGGTGACACTCGCGCCAACGTCTTTCCTGACGGAGAGATTGATCAGACGCGGGGTCGTGGTGGCGTTGAAGGAGGCGCTCGGCGTGGCGTCGTAAATCTCGGCGATGACGGCGCCGGTGCCATTGGGGGCGCTGGCCCCGGCGGAGATCTTCACGGAGTTGTCGCGGGAGGTCGCCTCGGACACCAGGGCGGCATCGCGGGACGTAGGGGCAAAGACAAAGGCCCCGACCTCGGCCATGGCGGTGGCGACCGTGGCCGACCCGCCCCAATCGTCGTTTTCACCGTTCTTGGTGGAGCCGGCGAACAGCTCCAGTTTCGGATCGGAGAGCGTGCCGCTGACGCCGAACGCGGCGAGCGCGGGCCCACCGGCACGGACGACGAGGGGCTTGCGGTTGGCGGGGGTTGCGCCCGAAACCACATAGCCGAGCGAAAAGCTGTCGCCGGGGGTCGCAAGCGCCGTGGACACGGAGAGGTTGACTAGCCGGCCGGGATTCGCGGAGGCCGCGGCGACCGTGACGATGGTGCCGGAGCTCGCGACCGTACCGCCGGAGTTGGTCACATTGCAGAAATACGTGCCCGCGTCGGCGAGGGTGAGAGGCCGGAGCGAAAGGGTGGGACTGGTCGCGCCCAAGACGTCGGTGGTGACGGCGCCGGCGGTGCGGCGCCACTGGTAGACGAGGCCGGAGCCGGCGGCGGCGACATTGAGGGCCAGGGACTGGCCGACGACAAGGCCCAGGCCGGCCGGCGGCTGGGACGTAATGATGGGGGCGATACGCGCGGCGTCGACATTGAGGGTGGCCGCGGCGCTGGTCACCGTCCCGAGACTGTTGGTGACGTTGACGACATAGTTGCCGGCGTCGGCGAGCGTGAGGTTGGAGAGCGTGAGCGACGCACCGACGGCCCCGGTGATGGGCACGCTGTTCTTCAGCCATTGATAAGTCGGCGAGGGAAAGCCGGTCGCGACGACGGTGAAGGTCGCGAGGCCGCCGACGACGGAAAACTGGCTCGCGGGCTGGGTGGTGATCGCGGGGGCCGCCGGCGCGCTGTTGACCGTGAGGGTGGCGTTGAGGCTGACGGCGGAGCCGGCGGAATTCTGGGCCACGACGGAATAGACGCCGGCGTTGGCGGGCGTGACGTTGTTGAGGGCGAGCGTGGCGGCGGTCGCGGCCGCGAGATCGGCCCCGTCCTTGCGCCACTGGTACGAGGTCGCACCGGCGGCGACGACGGTGAACGTGGCCGTGCCGCCGGCGTTGACCGTCTGGCTCACAGGCTGGGTGGTGATCGTCGGCGCGACGACGACACCTCCGGTGATGATGATCGTGAGAGGATCGGTCTGGGAGTAGAGCCCGTCGGAGGCGAGGAGCACATACTGGTAGGTGCCGGCCTGGGTGGGGGTGCCGGTGATCACCGGGCTTTGCGAGCGGATCACATTGCCCTGCTGCGCGGGAAGGCTGGCGAGGCCCGGGGGCAACGGGCCGTCGAACGTGAAAGAGGTCGGCGGGGTGAGCGTGCCGATGATACTGAAGCCGAACGTCAGCGGTGTGCCGACGGTGCCGCGGACGGGATTGCCGACGCTGACGACCAGCGGGCTGGTGGGGCTCGCGCCCGCGAGGGAGTGCATCGCCCCGAGGGTCGCAGCGGCGGCGACCGTGGAGCGGAGGACCGTGCCGACGGGCGAGGCATGAATGATCTCACCGACCTGAGCCGCCACCCGGAGCACCGGCGTGCGATGGAGCAGTGTCAGAAGGAGCGCGGCGGGCAGGTTGAGCCAGTGCAACTGGCGGAGGAACATGGCGGAGAATTTCATGAAAAGGGAGGGAGGCCCGGAGGCGGGCAGAGCCCAGCGGGAACTCAAAGAGCATTCGGCGCGCCGCGGAAAGGAGGACTGCGTAACCGGGTTGTTACCGCCCCGGCCGCGCTAGAAGCGCACGGTCAACTGGGAGGAAAGGGTGTGGGTCCGGAGAGACGCGATGGCCGCCTCCTGCTGGAGGCTGTACTGGGCCTTCAGCTGGATATGCGGGGTCAGCCTGTAACCGGGCGCGAGGTCGACGCGCCAGACATCGGCGCCCCAGTGCACCGGACCGCGCACGCCGTCGGGGATGGTGCCGAAAAGCTGTCGGTTCCAGCGCACGGCCCCGAAGAACTGCGCGGTGAACTTGTACTTCGCCTCCAGGTAGCCCGCCACGGTGTGGGCATCGCCCACCCGCGGAATCTCGAAGCGTGTCTCATAGAGCTCCGCCCAGAGCTGCCAGTGGTGCCAGGCGAAACTCACATCCTGGCCGAACGTGAGCTGGCGATAATCGCCCCGTCCGAAACCGGGCGCGATGGTGCGCGTGGCGGACGGGCGCAGATAGGTGCCGGTCGAGGCGGAGACGCCGAAATTCCACAGGGCGTTGGGCGCATACCCCAGGCGCGCGGCGACGGCGGGATAGGTCCACCACTTTTGCGCCTTGGTCCACGACGTGGGGCGCGACGAGAGGGGTGAGTTTTTGAGCTCGGCCGCGTAGCGAAAGGCGCCGAGGGCACCGGACACGGCGAGGCCGGTGGCGTAGGAGGGCCCCCAGATCACCGGGATGCGGAGGCGCTTTTCATTGGCTAGAATTGGTGCCGATAGGCCGGGGCGAACGTGCGACCACTGGAGCAGTGTGGTGGCGGAAGCAACCGCCTCGGTGTCCCAGATCCCGGTGAGATTCTCGTACGGCAGCGGGGCGTTGATGAAAGGATTTTCCCACGTGCCGTGGCGGTTGACCCAGTTGCCGACGACGGTGGCGAACTTGCCCAGCTGGAGATTGAAGCGGCCGTCCTTCCAAGGGATGAAGCGCAGGGCAAACTCATCGACCCGGCGACGCAACGGGCCGTCGCCCGGATCGAAGCCGTGGTCGGCCCGGGCCTGCACGAACGCGTAGAGCTGGCGGCCGAGTTGCGCGTCGAGAAAGAGCGTGAGCCGGGGGTTGAACAGGTCGGTGCGCGAGGCGCTGATGAGGGCAGGCGCAGGCGTGGGAAGATGGTAGCCCTCCAGATCGACCGTGCCGCTGACCCGGGTGCGGAACGCCCCCTCGAGCGCGCTCGCGGTGAGCGCCTCGTCGAGGCGGTCGAACCATTCCTCGGAGGCACGGGCCGCGGGCAGTGCGACAAGGAGGAGCGCAGCGAGGACCAGAAACCGGAGGCGCGTGGAAGGTAACCGGCTCATGCGGCAGCAGGGGTGGCCAGACGGAAGCGCACTTCAAATTCCGTCCATGACTCGTCGGAGCGGGCCAGGCGGAGATCGCCGCCATGGAGGCGGGCGAGTTCGCGGGCGAGGTTGAGGCCGAGGCCGTAGCCGGGGACGTTTTCCCCGATGCCGCCGCGATGAAAGCGCTCGAAAATATGGGCCTGCGCGGCGGCGGGGATCGGGCGGCCGGTGTTGGCGATGGTGAGCACGACGGTTCCGGCCTCGTCGCGGGCGGCGACACGCACGCGACCACCGGGGCGGTTGTACTTGCGGGCGTTTTCGAGGAGATTTTGCAGGATGAGCGAGGTGTAGCGCTTCTCGCCGGCGATGTGGAGCCCGGGGGGGAAATCGGTCTCGACGCCCAGCTCCAGCGCATCGGGCACGGCCCCGAGGTCGTCGAGCGAAGCCTCGATGAGCTGCGAGAGATCCACGGGGGCAAACTCGAGCTTGAGCCGGCCGGCATCCATGCGCGAGAGGAGCAGCAGGTCCTCGATCACGCTGGAAAGGCGGTAGGTCTGGTGCACGAGCGCGGAGATCTGCTGGCATTCGTCGGGCGTGAGGTTGTCCCGGGTGAGGAGTTCCTCGAGGCCGGCGCGCAGCACGGTGACGGGGGTCTTCAACTGGTGCGAGGCATCGGCGGAAAAACGGGCGGAGCGCTGAAGCTCCTCGGCGGTCTGCTCAAGGGCGGCCTCGGCGCGGGCGCGCTGGGTGCGGTGTTCCTCGGAATCGACGGCAAGTTTTTCGACGGGGGCGGAGAGGCGGGCAGAGGCGAAATGGCTCGCTGCGAGCCCGACGAGGAGCACGAGCCCGCCCGCGCCGAGGATCTGCCAGCGGAGGGCGACCTGCCGGGCCACCAGATCGGCGAGAGGATACGCACAAACCTCGTAGGCGGAGGGATAGAGGGACCCCGGATTGAGCAGTTTGGAAAAGAGGAGATGGGGCGCGCCGCCGATGGCGACGCGCACGGGCGAGGACACGGCGCGCACGACCTCCCCGGCCAGGGCCGCGGACCCGGTGCGGCCGAACGGGGACGAGCGCTCCCAGCCCGCGAGCCAGACCGCGCTCTTCATTCCCGCCCCGGAATTGACGCCGCTGTCGACCAGCGGCCGGAAACCGAAGACCAGGGCGGCAATGACCTCGCCGTTCTCCGTCGAGGCGATGGGGGTCGTGATGATCTCGACCAAATCGCCCGTGTCCGAGCGCAGGAAGTAGCCGAGCTGGGGCTGGTCGGGGAGGCGCGGCAACGTCAGGCGCGTCTCGTCAGCGGTCGCGAGAAGGCCGGCGGTGGGTTCGCCCCCGGGCGGAATGATCGCCCCCTTGCGGTCGAGGAAACGGTAGAAGAGCGCGCGCAGCGCGGGGGCCGCGGGGCCGGGCGCGGGCTCGCCCGGGCGCTGGACGATGTCGCGCAGCTCGTCCTTGGCGCTCGGATACAGCAGGTCGAGGGCGTTGTCCTCCAGGGCGGAGCTGATGCGGGGCCGCCGGACGAGGGCGCGGCAGCGCTCGGCGAGGGTGGCGTGGCGCAGGGCCCGTGCCTGGTTGAGCGCGACGAGCTCGGTCTGAAACTCGCGCTCGAGCGCGCGCTCGACGCCGGCGGTGAGGTTACGTTCGGAGATGACGAGGCCGAGGACGGTGACGCCGGACAAGACGAGCATCATCGCCACGAGGAGCTTCGTGCGAAACCCCGTGGGGCGGGACGGCGGCGGCTCACGCGGAGGGCTCACGAAATCAGGGAAAGTCGACGCGGACGGTCCCGCCGGAGCCAAGTTCCACCGCGTGCTCGCGCGTGGTCTTGCTGTCGATCCAGGCCTTGAGCGCGTAACGGCCGGGCGGCAGGCCGGTCAGGCGGAAATTGCCGGCGGGATCGGTCATCACGAAATGCGGCGTATCCAAAACCAGGATAACGCCGCGCATGTGCTCATGGATGTCGCAGCGCAGCGTGACGAGGCCGGCGACATCGAAGATCTGCGAGGGGATGGGACGCTCGTCGGGCCGGTAGCGGCCGAGGTCGAAGCGTTTCGGCGGCGAGTAGGAGAAGATGTTGTGAAACTGGTCGTCGAGGTTGGGGAACTCGACCTTGGTGCCGGTCCGCACGGGGAGCAGCGCGGGGACAAAGGCGAGGTCCTTCTGGATGAGCTGGGTGACCGCTGGGGTCGTCGGCTTCGGAAAATCCCCGGCGAGAAACACTACGGCGAGGGGCGGGTTGGTGGCAACGACGCCGCCCTTGGAGACAATCTCGTAGCGCTGGTTCACGACGGGGGCGGTCGTGGTCTTCGGCAGGGTCACGCGGCCCTCGATCGTGGCCTGCGCCAGCGCGAACGAAGGCAGGAGCAGCAGGAGGGAGAGGCGGAAAGTCATGGGCGGCGTTCCGACTCGGGGGCGCGGATGGTGTAGCCGACGGCCCGGAGCGTATGGATGAGCGGCGCACCGAAGCCGCTGTCCACCTTCTTGCGCAGGCGGGTGATGAAGATCTCGACCGTGCGGGTGTCGTACTCGTGGTCGCGCTGCCAGACACGTTCGCAGAGCTCGGTGCGGGAGAAGGCGCGGCCGGGCTCCTGCATCAGCACCTGAAGCACGTCAAACTCCCGGGGGGAAAGAGCGATGGGTTTGCCCGCGCGCATCACGCGGCGGTGACGGACATCCATGTGGAGGTCGGCCACCTCCAGCAGATCGTCGCCGGCCGGTCCCGGGGTGCGGCGGCCGAGGGCCTCAACGCGGGCGATCAGCTCGTCCATCGCAAAGGGCTTGGTGAGGTAGTCGTCGGCCCCGGACTGCAGACCCTTGACGCGGTGCTCGACCTCGCCCTTGGCGGTGAGAATCAGGACACGCGCGGAGGAGCCGGCCCGGCGGAGCCGGGCGAGGACGGAGAGGCCGTCGAGCGTGGGCAGATTGAGGTCCAGCACGACGAGGTCATGCGGGTGCTCGAGCGCCGCCTGCAGGCCAAGGGCGCCATCGTGCTGGGCGGAAAGGGTGTGGCCCCGGCGCGCGAGGGCGCGGGTGATATGACCGGCGAGTTGGGGTTCGTCTTCGATGACGAGGATGCGCATGGACAAGGACGGGGGAGGCGTCGGGCGTGCAGTCTCACGGCAGAGCGACGCGGGTCAAGTGCGGGCGGGTGGCGTGGGGGCCACACCAAGGCGGCCAACGCTCCGCCCACTGGAAGACATGGCCGGACCAGAGACCCAAAACAATCTTCCGCCTCAAGGCACCTCGTAAACCTCGACGAGCGCGACGCCGGTCGTGCCGGTGGCGACGGTGACCTGGGCCGTGTAATTGCCAGGAGCGAGCGTGATGAGAAGCGCGGCATCGGCGGACGTCGTGCCGAGGGCGAAGGCCCCGGTGTCGGTGAAGGCGCCGCTGAGCGCGGCCGTACCGCCCCAATTGTCGTTCAGCGCAAGGCTCTTGCCGGTGGAGTCGAAGAGTTCGACCTTCGGGTCGGCCATCGTGCCGCCCACGCCAAACGCGGCCAGCGTCGGCCCGATCGCACGGACCAGCATGGTCTTGCCGGTGGCGCCGCCGATGACGAAGCCCATGGTGAGCACGGCGCCCACGTCCTTGCGCACGGAGAGATTGATGAGGCGGGGCGTGGTCGTGGCGTTGAAGGAGGCGGACGGCGTGGCGTCGTACACTTCGGCGATCACGGCTCCGGTGCCAGCGGGCGCGGTGGCGCCGGCGGAGATGGCCACGGAGTTGTCGCTGCCGGTGGCGTTGGCGAGCAGGGCGGCGTCGAGCGATCCAGCGCTCACATAGGAAAAGGCACCGACGGCCGCCATCGCATTGGAAACGATGGCGGAACCGCCCCAATTGTCATTTTCCGTGTTCTTGGTGGAGCCGGCGAAAAGCTCCATTTTCGGATCGGAGAGCACGCCGGGGACACCGAGCGCACCGAGCGAAGGGCCGGCCGCGCGCACGACGAGAGGCTTCGGGTTGGCGAGGGTCGCGCCCGAAACGACGTAGAGCGTGGCGCCGGTCGCGCCGGCGACATTGACCACGCCGCCGGACGTCACGCGCTTCCACTGGTAGGCCAGACCCGTGCCAGTCGCGGAGACATTGAGCGCGAGGGACTGGCCGACGACGAGGCGGAGGGCCGTGGGAGGCTGCGTGACGACGACGGGGGCGACGACGGCGGCCGCGACCGTGAGCGTGGCGGCGTTGCTCGTGGCGGTGCCGGCGGCATTGGTCGCCACCACGGTGTAGGAGCCGGCCTGGGCGGGCTGGACATTGGAAAGCGTCAGCGAGATCGCCGTGGCCCCGGAGACCGCCGTGCCGTCCTTGAACCACTGATACGTCGGAAGCGGCGTCCCGGTGGCGTTGGAATTAAAGGTGACACTGCCACCGGCGGACACCGTCTGGCTGACGGGCTGGAGGGAGAACGCGGGGGCCGTGTTGGCCGCGGCCGCGACGTTGACGACGTAGTTGAAATTGCTCGAGGCATCGCCGGCTTGGTTGGCAAACTCCCAGGCGCGGAAGACAATGGTGTAGGTGCCGGCGGTGGTGGGCGTGCCGGACATGACCAGTGTGGCGCCGTTGATATTACCGCCGGAACCCGTGAGACCGGAGATCGAAAGACCGGGCGGGATCGTGCCACTGACGCGGAAGGAGCCGGGCGCGCTCTGGGCGCCGGTGACGGTCAGGGCGACGGACGGCGACAACGCCGTGCCGACGCGCGCGCTGAGCGGGCTCGCGGTCGAGGCGGAAAGCTGGGTGGCGCCGGCGAGCGCGTGGACCGCGCCGAGCGAAGCGGCGGCCGTGAAGACCGAGCGTAACATCTGGCCCACGGGAGAACCCACGATGGCGGTCTCCGCGGCCGAGGCGACACGGAGCACCGGCGTGCGCTGCAGGAGCGCGGCGAGGGTGGCAACCGGAAGGTTGAACCAAGGGAGGTGGCGATAGAGACGATGGATAAATTTCACGGCGAAAATTTGGCGGTGGCGGAGCAGAGGCCGGCAAGCTGGCGGCCTGGAACCTGCACGACAAGCGAACCGGGGCGAAGTGCCCCCTTCACGGGATGAAAAGGTGGTTAAATGTCGCGCGAGAAACGCGCGCGAACACTGCGGAAACTACTCAATGCACACGAACCTCGCGCGCGCGGACGCGGCAAACGCAAGGAGGCAAAATCCGCACAGACGGGTCCGCTCAATTGCAGCCGCAGCCGCTGCCGCCGACGCCGCGACCGCCGGTGGCGGTTTCGCGGGAGAAGAACACGTGCTCGGCCATCGCGGTCGCGAGCGGATCGCGGCCGGGGTTCATCGTGTAGTCGGCGAGCGCGGCGCGCTCCCACGGTTTCACACGGACAAGGTTGGTGCTCGTGCAGCCGGTGGAAAACGCGGTGACCATCGCGGCGAACGCGAGGACGAGGAGACGGAGAGCGGAGCGCATGGCGGTTTAGTTTTTCTCGGCGAGAAGGGTCTCGATTTCGGAGCGAAGCTGCTTGTCGGTGGCGTCCCCGTGAAAGCCCTCGTGGACGAAGCGCACCTTGCCGGAGCGGTCGAGGAGGTAGCTGGTGGGCATCGTGGGGACGACGACCTGTTTCACGAGCTGCTGCTCGCGGTCGTGGAGCGTGGCGAAGGGCGGCGCGAGTTTTTTGGCGAAGGCGGTGGCGGCGGCGGGCTTTTCGTCGATGCTGACGGCGGCGACGACGAGACCGCGCGGCGCGAGGTCGGTGTGGATTTTCGCGAGCGCGGGAAACGACGCCTTGCACGGGGCGCACCACGAGGCCCAGAAATCGACGAGCACAACCTTGCCGGCGGTCACGGGCAGTTCGCCGCCGGAAATCGCGACGACGCCGGAAGCGCCGAGCGAGGGAAAGGTGTCGCCAGCCTTGATGTCGGCGCGGCCGAGGGCGGCGGAGGCAAGGGCCAGCGGGAGCGCGAGGAGGAGCTTAATGCGAGGCGACATAATTGTAGAAACCACGGGTCTGGGCGCGCGTGCCTTCGGTGAGCAGGAGGCCCTCGGCCCCGGGGCAGGCTTGGATGAAGTCGATGCCCTTCGGCACCCCGAGGACAAACGACGTGGTGGAGAGGACGCCGGCCTGGAGGCAGGTGCCGGCGATCACGGTGGCCTGCATGCAGCCATTGGCGACGGGCCAGCCGGTGCGAGGGTCGACGATGTGACCGTAGCGTTTGCCCGCGACCGTGAAGCAGCGGAGATAATCGCCGGACGAGGCGACGCCCCGGCCGGTCACACCGATGCTGCCGTCGGCCACGCCCGGTTTGCGCGGGTCCTCGAGCCCGATGTGCCACGCGGGCCGGCCGGGCGGAGCGCCGATGGCCCGGAGATCGTGGCCGAAATCGACGAGGGCATTGGCGATGCCGTGGTCGACCGCGAGCTGGGCCACGATGTCGACGGCGTACTCCTTGCCGAAGCCGCCGAAGTCGAGGGCCATGCCGGCGGGGAGAAAAACCTTGCCGGGGGCGCGCTGAACTTTTTTCAGACCGACGAGCACGAGGGCGGCGGCGATCTCGGCGGCGGACGGAATACGCGGCTGATCGGCCTTGTAATTCCAGAGTCGAAGCAGCGGAAGGGTCGTGGGATCGAGCACGCCCTGCGTCATGAAGAACAGCGTGTCGCAAAGCTTGAGGAGTCCTTCCATCTCGGCGTCGACGGCGACCCACTCCTTGCCGGCGGCGGCGTTGATGCGGCTGAGCAGGCTGTCGGGGCGGAAGCGGGAATACTTGGCTTCGAAGGCGACCACCCACGCGACGGCCGCGCGCTCAAAGGTGACGGCCTGATCGTCGCCACCGGGCGCGGCGTACTGGACCTCACACTGGGTGCCGAGGGCGGGAAACGAGAGTTTGCGCAGCGGCAACGCGGCGGCGGCACCCGAGGGAGCGGGCGGCGGGGCGCGGTGCTGTTGGGCGACGAGGGACATTGGATTTTCGAATTTGGATTGGAG
>JAPLTR010000465.1 GCA_026398065.1 Verrucomicrobiota bacterium
CATCGCCGTCGCCTGCAGCGGCGGCCGCGACTCGATGGCGCTGCTGCACGCGACGGTCCATCAGGCGGCGCTCGATGACGTGCAGGTGATCGCGCTGCACGTGCATCACGGCCTGAGCCCGAAAGCAGACGCCTGGCTCGACCACGTGGCATCGCAGTGCGCCCGCTGGGCCCGGCGCGGCCTGCCGGTGGCGTTCGAGCGCCTGGAAAAAATCCGGGTTGTCGAGCAGCCGGGCGAGCGCGCCGGCCGGCTCGGAACGCGGCTTGAACCCGCGCGGCGCCTCGGCCCAGCGCGGCGGGCTGCCGTCGTTTATCTCGTGGTCGTCGCCGCGCGCGGGTGCCTCGGCCCGCGGCGTCAGCACACCGAGGTTGCGCGTGCGAACCGTGCGGACCGTGACTCCGGGGCGATCAGGGTCGCGCGCGAGATCCTGCGCGAGCCGGCGGATCTCGGCCCGTTGCCGGAGCACCACCACCGTCAGCACCCCGACCCCGAGCACGAGGGAAAGCACCACCGCATCCCGCAAACGGGACCTGCGGCTCGAGTCGGGTGGTGGGGGAGACATGGCACAGACGGTTTCGTCGCTCAGGGCGGGACAGGCGGCCTCTGTCCGGGATACGCCGCACGGTCGGTGGAGCAAGGTGAAAACGTCTCCGTCGGCGACGAACCGCCTTTTTCCTTTCGGCGGGCCCGTTGCGCACACCGAGTGAACCGGTTTCCGTGCGCCTCGTTCCACCCCCTCAACCTCCCGCCACCACCACCGCCATCCGCGCTTTACTCAACCCGGCCGCAAAGCTACACGAGCGCCCGTGAACCCCCCACACCCCGCGGCGCTGTTCCGCGCCCTGCTCTGCTGCCTCGTGACCACCGCCGTTGACCTCCTCCCCGCGCGCGCCGCCGAGGCGCCCTTTTTGCGCGGCGAGTTTCTCCAGCCACCCGACCATCTCCACAACCACGGCTCCTGCGTCGTCGAGACCGCGAACGGCGATCTCCTCGCCTGCTGGTTCTACGGCTCCGGCGAGCGCCAGGCCGACGACGTGAAGATCGTCGGCGCCCGCCTCCGCCGCGGCGCGACCGCGTGGAGCGAACGCTTCACGATGGCCGACACCCCCGACCTGCCCGACACCAACTGCTGCATGATCATCGACCCCGCCGGCCGCCTCTGGCTAATCTGGCCGACGATCCTCGACAACCACTGGGAGTCCGCGCTCCTCAAGTCCAAACGCTCCGACGATTTCCTCGGCGACGGCCCGCCCGTCTGGAAAACCTCGGACGTGATCCATCTCAAGCCCGGCCCCGAGTTCGCCGCCGCGGTGAAGGTCGCGATGGAGAGATTCCGCCCGCGCGCCACCGAGCCGAAGATCAAAGAGTACATCGACTACGCGCTCAGCGCCTCCACCGACAAGCTCAAGTCGCGCCTCGGCTGGATGACGCGCGCGCATCCGTTCATCCTCGACGGCCGGCGGCTCATCGTGCCGCTCTACTCGGACGGCTTTAACTTTTCCCTCATGGCCATCACCGACGACTGGGGCGCGACCTGGCACACCAGCACACCCCTCATCGGCGAGGGCAACGTCCAGCCCAGCATCGTCCGCCGCCAGGACGGCTCGCTCTACACCATGATGCGCGACAACGGCCTCCCGCCCCAGCGCATCCAGCACGCCTCCTCCACCGACCGCGGCGAGACCTGGACCGACGTCACCGACTCCGACCTCCCCGATCCCGGCGCCGGCCTGGAGATCATGACCCTCGCCAACGGCCACTGGGTCGTGATCAACAACGACACCGAGAAGGGCCGCCACAGCCTCTGCGTCCGCGTCTCCGACGACGAGGGCCGGACCTGGAAATGGAGCCGCCATCTCGAACGCGACGAACCCGGCCCCGACGCGGGCCGGTATGGCTACCCGAGCATCATCCAGGCGAAGGACGGCTCGCTGCACGCGACGTACAGCTACGAGATTTCCCGGACCAAAGCCCCGAAGGATTCCGCCGGCCGCCAGCTCCGCGAGACGATCAAGCACGTCCACTTCAACGAAGCGTGGATCCTCGCCGGCGACAAGCAGCCGTAGCCGCGAGCGTGAGCGAGTGGACGGATGGTCCTCAGCTGTCCTCCAGCTCCACGCCCTGCGCGTGGAGAAACGGCACGAGCTCCGCGACGCCGAAATCCGCCAGGATCTTCCCGTGCCAGTCGAGCACCGGCGCCTTCGACTGCTTCGACTTGGCCACCATCTCGTCCATCGCGCCCGCCGCGACCGTCACGTTCTTCTCGCGGTAGTCGATCCCGTGCCCGCCGAGAAACTCCACCACCTCGGTGCACCACGGGCAGCCGGTTTTGACGTAGAGAACAGGGAGGGATTGGGTGCTCATGGAGGGAATGGGTGTGGGGTCAACGTGCGCGGCCCGCCCGCTGCGTCAAACTCCCGGCGCGGATGTTCCCTCCGCCGCTACTTCAGCTTCGCCCACAGGAACGCATACGTCCGCGCCAGGCGCGTCGCGAGCTGCTCGTTGGTCACGCTGCCGTGGTGGCCGCCCTCGGTGTTCTCGTAATACTCCACCGGATACCCAAGCGACTCCATCTTCGCCGCCATCTTGCGGGCGTGGCCCGGGTGCACCCGGTCGTCGCGCGTCGAGGTGTAGAAGATCACCGGCGGCAGCTTCGCCCCGGCCGTCACCCGCTGGTAGGGCGAATACTCGGCAATATACGCCCACTGCTCCGGCACGTCCGGGTCGCCGTACTCCGCCACCCAGCTCGCGCCCGCCAGCAGCCGGTGATAGCGCTGCATGTCCACGAGCGGATTGCCGCACACGACCGCGCCGTAGAGCTCCGGGTGGCGCAGCATCGTCGCCGCGACGAGCAGCCCGCCGTTGCTGCGGCCCTCGATGCCGAGGTGAGCGGGCGAGGTGATCCGCTTGGCCGCGAGGTCGCGCGCCACCGCCTCGAAATCCTCGAAGCACTTGTAATGTTTCTCCTTCAGCACCGAGGTGTGCCACGCGGGGCCGAACTCCCCGCCGCCGCGGATGTTCGCGAGCACAAACACCCCGCCGCGCTCCAGCCAGAGTTTGCCGTAGGCGCCGTGGAGCTGCTCATACGAGCCCGAGTACGCGGGCGTGAGGGAGTTTTCAAATCCGCCGTAGGAAAACATCCACGTCGGCGCCGTGCCGTCGCGCTTCAGGCCCTTCGGCATCACCACGAAATATGGCACGCGCGTGCCGTCCGCCGACGTCGCCCATTCCTGCGCCACCTCGAACCGCGCGCCGTCGAACGCCGGCGCCTGCGACTTCAGCAGCACCGGCGCGCCGCCGCCCGCCGCGACGC
Organism: Verrucomicrobiota bacterium; assembly: GCA_026398065.1. Lineage (GTDB taxonomy): Bacteria > Verrucomicrobiota > Verrucomicrobiia > Opitutales > Opitutaceae > GAS368. Next base: position 3,314 of record JAPLTR010000465.1, read on the forward strand.
CGTAGAGCGACGGCGGCGTGAGAAACGACTGGTACTGCACCACCGCGTCGCCGCTGTCGTCGTCCGTCGTCTTGATGTCGAGCGCACCATGGTCGGGAAACTCCACCACCGCCCGCGCCCAACCGCCCCCCGCTCCGGGAACAAAGTGGTACAACCGCCCGCGCACGTCGTCGAGGGCCGCGATAAGGATGCCCGCGGGGGTGGGCTCGACCTCCTGCACCACGAGGCGCGGCGTCGATTCCGTCACGAGTTCGATGCGGCCCGCCTCGCCGCGCAGCGCGGCCGCGTCGGCCACCAGCACCGCGCCGGCCGGATAGGTCGTGTTCTCGCGGGTCCAGTCCTCTTTCAGCCAGAGCACGAGTTGCCCGTGGAACCCGCCCACGATGCGCGCCGTCGGCGGCAGCGCCAGCGGTCTCAGCTCTTTGTCTCCAACTAACTGATACGTCTTCTGCGTCCAGAACGTGAGTCCCTCCGTCACCAGATCGATCTCGCCCTCTTTCGCCCGGAGGCGCCGCGCCGATGTCGCCACCGAGGCCTCCGCGCCCGTGTGGAGCGCCTTCGCCTCCGCCAGCGGCGTGCCGCGCGCCCACGTCTTCACCGTGCGCGGATAGCCCGACTTCGTCAGCGAGCCTGGGCCAAAGTCCGTCGCGACATAGAGCGCGTTTTCATCGCGCCACGCGATGCGCGATTTCGCCACCGGCAGGAAAAATCCCCCGGCCACAAACTCGCGTTTTTCCACGTCAAACTCCCGCACC
>JAPLTR010000594.1 GCA_026398065.1 Verrucomicrobiota bacterium
GCGGAGGTTGTCCTCCAGGACGAGATAGTTGCCGGAGCCATCGCGGATGAGATCGGTGCCGCAGATGTGCACGTAGATGCCCCGGGGCACCGTGCAGTTCATGAACTCGCGGCGGAAATGCTTGGCGCCGAGGATCAGGGCGGGCGGGACGATCTTGTCCTTCAGGCACTTCTGGCCGTGATAGACATCGTCGAGGAAGAGATTGAGAGCGGTGATGCGCTGGATCAGGCCGGCCTCGATGCGGCGCCACTCCTGGTTGGGGATGACGCGTGGAATGAGGTCGAACGGGAAGATCCTTTCGGTGCCGGCGTCGTCGTGGTAGACGGTGAACGTCACGCCCCGTCGGAGGAAGGCGAGGTCGACGGCGGCTCGCCGTTGATCGAACTCGGGCACGGGGAGCGTGCTAAGACGGCCGGCGAGGCGTTGGTAGTGCGGGCGCACTTCGCGGTCGGAGACGAACATCTCGTCGAAAAAGTTGCCCGATTCGTAGGTGGTGCTGAGGATCGACACGGAGGGTTTTGAGGACTGACGGGGCTAACTTAGCAGGTCTCTTGCCAGAAGCTCACGCGGTCTGTCCGGGGCGTCAACGGTGGAGCGGGCCCCCCCAACGGTTTGGGAGGGGGACGACGGTATTTTTCGGTGAATTTCCGCCCAAATGTGCCGATTTGCCCAGGGATGCGGCACCGTATTCCGACTCCCCCTCCGGCCAAAGGCGTGTTTGCCGCCCTGGAAAGCGCCCTCGCGCACCATCGGGCCGGACAGTTGGAGGAGGCGCTGGCCGGCTATGCCAGGGTGTTGCGCCTGCAACCCCGCAATTCGGAGGCACTGCGCCTGCAGGGTTCGGTGTACATCGCCCAGCAGAAGTGGGACGAGGCCGCGGCAGTGCTGAACGAGGCCGTGCGTGCCCAGCCCAAATCGCCCGAGGCCCACTATAGCCTCGGCAATGCCTTGCAGTCGAAGAAATCTCTCCCCGAGGCGGTGACCGCCTATCGGACGGCGATCCGCCTGCGCCCGAGGTTTCCCGAGGCGTTTTGCAATCTCGGCAATGCCCTCGCCGCGCTGGAGCACTGGTCGGACGCAGTGGAGGCCTATCGCGAAGCCCTGGTTTTCAAGCCCGGCTGGGTGTCGGTGCTCAACAACCTGAGCATGGTCTTTCGCAAACAGGGTCGTCTGGCGGAGGCCATCGCTTCCGCCCGTGAAGCGCTGGACGACGATCCGGGCTACCTGGATGCGATGCACAATCTGGGTCTGGCGCAGGAAGCCGCCAGGGACACGAAGGGGGCGCTGGCGACCTATCGCCGCATCGGACTCTACGACTCGCAGTCGACCTATGCGCGCTACCGGCTGGGGCGGGCCCTGTACGCCGACCGACAGGTGGAGGCGGCGGTGCCGATCTTTCGGGAAGTCCTGGCGGAACAGCCGGACCATGCTGAAGCGTGGCTCGAACTGGGGATCGCCCTGCAGGCGCTGGAGCGCTGGGCGGAGGCACGGGAGGCGTATGCCCGTTGTCAGGCCCTGCGGCCGGACTGGACCGATGCGTCGAACAACATCGGCGTCACCTTCCAGCAGGAGCGGCGCTTTGCGGAGGCGGCGGACGCCTATCGGGCGGCGCTGGAACTCGCGCCGATGAGCCCCAAGATCCTGGGCAATCTCGGCATTGCGCTTTGGTCCCAGAAAAAGTGGGCCGAAGCCGAGGCGGTCGCCCGCCAACTCCTCGCCGTCGCACCCGACGATCTCGACGGGCTGAACAATCTGGCCGTGGCGCTGACCTCGCGTCACGAGACCGCGGAGGCCGAGGCGCTGCTGCGCCGTGCGGTCGAGCTGAGCCCCCAGCGCGCCGATGCCTACAGCAACTGGGGCAATCTGCTGCTGGCCGCGGGCCGGGCCCCGGAGGCGATCGAGCAGTTTCGCGCGGCGGGCCGGCTCAATCCGGAGCTGCACACGGCGCGTTACAACGAAGGGCTCGCGCTGCTGCTCACGGGAGATTTCGCGAATGGCTGGGCGAACTACGAGGCACGATCCCACAAGCGCGCCGCCCGCGACCGCGACCGGTTTGTCCAGCCGCGCTGGTCGGCGGGCGACGACCTCGCGGGCCGGCGGATTCTGGTCCATGCCGAACAGGGGCTCGGGGACACGTTGCAATTTGTGCGCTACGCGCCGCTGTTGGCCGCGCGCGGGGCGACCGTCTATCTTGAGGTGCAGCCGCCGCTGAAGGCGCTCCTGACCGGGATGGCGGGGGTCGCGGGGGTGTTTGCGCAGGGGGAGGCACTGCCGGAGTTCGACTGCCATTGCCCAATGCTGAGCCTGCCACTGGGGTTTGGTACGGAGCTGGCGACCGTGCCGGCCGCAGTGCCCTATCTGGTGGCGACCGACGATCAACTGGCGGTATGGTCAGCGCGACTGGCAGGAGACGGTGGGCCGCGGATCGGATTCGTTTGGGCCGGGAACCGCAAGCACGAGAACGACCACAACCGGTCGATGGCACTGGAGACTTTCCGCGCGATTTTCGACCAGCCCGAAGTCCAATTCTTCAGCCTGCAGAAGGACCGC
>JAPLTR010000525.1 GCA_026398065.1 Verrucomicrobiota bacterium
TCTGGTGGGACGACCGCGCCATGCTCTGTGCCGCCCAAACCCTCCAGCGCACCGGTGTGGCGCTGCCCGCGAAACTTTTCCTCAGTGTCGGCGAGGAGGATTCGGAGTCGATGACAGGCGACCTCACGCTGTTGGAAGACCAGCTCGCCGCGCTGCCGTTTCCGGAGCTGGAGGTGGTCACCCGCCGCTTTCCCCGCCTCAATCACTTCAACGTGCTGCCCGAGGCGTTTCGCGCCGGACTCGGCGCGCTGTTTCCCGCGGGCTGACTCACGCCACGAGCAGGGTGCTGATTTCCGGCCGGCAGAAGAACCGCGCCCGCTCGATGTTGCCCACACCGCGGGTGATGAAGATCTGCCGTTTCTCCCACGGGTAGAGCCCGGCGATGAACCGTTTGTCCTGAACCGGGGCGAAACGCCGCGCCAGCGCCGGAATCCCGATCTGCCCGCCATGGGTGTGGCCGCACAGCATGAGGTCCCAGTCGAAGGGCGCGAACGCGGCCTTCGCATCGGGGTTGTGATTGAGCACGAGCCGCACGGCGCCGGCCCGGGGCGGGGCCGTCAAGAATGCCCTGGCGGGGCGGCATTCGCCCGACCACCAGTCGCCCACGCCGAGGATCTGCAGGCGGCGCCCGCGCACCGTGAGTTCGCGGGACGTGTTGTGCAGGAGTTGCACCCCGGCGGCCGTGAGCAGCGAAGGCATCGTAACGTTTTGTGATGAAGTCGCCCGTCAGGCAGATCACGTCCGGTTTTTGCGCGAGCCCCAGCTTCACGGCGTGCGCGATGTGCTCGAGCGACACCCACGGTTCGTAGGCGTGCAGGTCGCTCAGGTGCAGGACGCGGAGCGGAGCGGCGCCCGGCGCATGGCTAGGCGGGGGCAGGGTGACCGGCGTGTGGGTGACGTCGAACCAGCCGGGTTCCACCCAGCGCATGTCGGCCGCGCCCAGCGCGGCGCAGGCGGCGGTGCCGGACAGGACGCGCAGGAAATTTCGGCGGGTGAGCGGGCGGCGGGCGGTGGGAAGGAGAAGGTGCGGCACGCGGCCAGTTGTACCCCGGCTGCGTGAAGCCCGCGTGAAGCGAGGGTGAATTCGCGATGAAAACGCCGCGCGCGGTTTCCAGTTGCACTCGGGCGCCGGGTGCGGCGGTTTTGGCCCACCTATGAAACGCCTCCCCTGCGTCGTCGCCCTGCTGTCGCTCTGCACCGTGCTGGCCCACGCGGCCGAACTGAAGACCCGCAACGTTGTCCTCGTCACCATCGACGGCCTGCGCTGGCAGGAGGTGTTCCGCGGGGCCGAGGAGGCGCTGATGACCGCCGACAAGACCACCGGCGGCGGCGTATCCAGCGGGGCGTTACCCGCGCTCCGGGCTGACTTCCTCGCGGCCACCCCCCAGGAGCGGCGCCAGAAGCTCATGCCATTTTTCTGGGGCACGCTCGTGCCTCAGGGTCAGGCCTTCGGCAACCGCGACGCCGGCAGCCCGGCGCGCGTGCTCAACGCCGAGCACGTGTCCTACCCCGGCTACAACGAGCTGCTCACCGGCGCGCCCGACGCGCTCATCACCTCCAACGCCCCGATCCCCAACCGCAACGTGACCGTGCTGGAGTGGCTCAACGCCCGTCCTGACTTCAAGGGCCGCGTGGCCGCCGCCGGGGCGTGGAACGTCTTCGTGCCGATCCTCAACATCGGCCGCAGCCGTCTCCCGCTCTTCGTGACCCAGCAGCAGTCCGCCCCCGGCAGCGTCTCCCCGCGCATCGCGGAAATCGAGGGCTGGATGAACGACATCCCGCCGATCTCCTCGACGGAGAATTTCGACGCGTTCGTGTATCACGCGACGGTCGACCTGTTCGACACGTACAAGCCCCGCGTCTTCCTCCTCGCGCTCGGCGAGCCCGACGAGTGGGCGCACGCGCGCCGCTACGACCGCTATCTTTATTCGATCCAGCGCTGCGACCGCTTCATCAAGCAGCTGTGGGAGAAACTGCAGGCGCTGCCGCAGTATCGCGGCACGACCAGCATCGTGCTGACGCCCGATCATGGCCGCGGCGTCACGCCCGACGACTGGACGAGCCACGGGAAAAAAGTCCCGTACTCCGAGCAGACCTGGTTCGCCGTGTACGGCCCCGACACCCCCGCCCTCGGCGAGCGGCGCAACCGGCCCGAGATGCACCTTGCGCAAGTCGCTCCGACCGTCGCGGCCCTGCTCGGCGAAACCTATCGCGCCCCTGTCCCGGATGCCGTGGGACCGGTCACCGACGTCCTCGGCGGTGCGGCGGGTAACCAAGCGGTTCCCTTGAGATAGGCCGGACGCCCCCCATTTGTCACGCGCCGGGGATTGCCAAGCCCCCCGCGCCTTGCCTCGCTGGGGCCGGCTTCGCCGCATCTCCATGAAACTGCCCCGCTGTCTGATCCTCCCGCTTTTCACCGCGCTCGCCGCCACGTCCGCGGTTGCCGCCAACAAGGACGAGCACGTCATCCTGATCTCGATCGATGGCTTCCCAGCCTACCTCTGGCGCGACCAGAGCCTCCCGTTGCCCAATCTCCGTGCGCTCGCGGCCGACGGGGTCGTCGCCAACGCGATGACGGTGGTCAATCCCTCGATCACCTGGCCCAACCATACCTCGCTCGTCACCGGCGTGGCTCCGCAGAAACACGGTGTGCTCTATAACGGTCTCGTGACCCGCCAGGGGCCGGGCAAACCCACCAAGAACGAGCAGTGGGCCGACAAGGCGCGCATGGTGCGTGTGCCGACCATCTACGACGCCGCCTACCAGGCCGGACTCACCACGGCCGAAATCGACTGGGTCGCGATCACGCGGCCCGGCACCATCAACTGGAGCTTTGCGGAGATCTGCGACCCCACCGCCGTCCTCCCTCGCGAGATGGTCGCCGCCGGGGTCGCGACCGAGAAAGAGATCGTCGCGGTCTCCGACAAGAAACCGGTCATCGGCGAAAACATGGACCCGCCGAAGCGCCTCAACGCCGCCGAACGCGACGAGCTGTGGACGCGGGCGGCGGGCTTCGTCTTCACGAAGCACCAGCCCAACCTGCTCCTGTTTCACCCGCTCAACACCGACGGGCAGCACCACCGGTTCGGTCCCGGCTCACCCGAGAGCATCGAGGCCCTCAAGCTCGTTGACCGTTATGTGGGGCAGCTCGTGAAGGCCGTCGATGCGAGCGGCCTCCGCTCCAAGACGACCATCATCGTGACGACCGACCACGGGTTCAAGAAGGTCGACAAGTTCATCTACCCCAATGTCGCGCTGAAGCAGGCCGGCCTCCTCCAGACCGCCGGCCCGGCCACGGCGCAATGCGACGCCTACGTGGGCACGCAGGGCGGCATCGCGTTTGTTTACATCACCAACCCCGCACGTCGCGCCGAACTGCTGCCGAAGCTGCGGGAGATGTTCACGAAGATGGAGGGCGTGGCCGAGGTGCTCGACGCCGCAACGGAGGCGCACGCGCGCGGCCTGCCCACGCCGGACGAAAACGAGGCGATGGGCGAGCTCATCCTCTACCCGAAGGCCGGCTATGCCTTCACCGGCGCCGCCAC
>JAPLTR010000544.1 GCA_026398065.1 Verrucomicrobiota bacterium
CCGCGCCGCCCACCGCGCCGCGGGTTGCGATATTGAGCAGTTTCTCCGTGGCGACGCGCGAATCGCTCCCGCCAAGGAAATCCGTCTTGGCTCCCGTCGGGCCGGTCACGCTCGCGGTCAGCGTGGCGGCGGAAAGCGTGCCGGTGACCGTGGCACCGGAACCGGTGGTGACGGTGAGCCGGCCCGAGGCGTCCACCGCGCCCGTGCCGGCGTCCGTGGCCGTGGGCCCGACCGTCAGCACGAACGCCTGGCCGGCCGGGCTCACGATCGCATAGCTGGTGGATGATGAGTTGGCGGCCCCGGCCTGATAGAAACCGGCGACAGACTGGGCGACGCCCGCAGAGGCGGCGCGCGTGGCGCTGAGCGTCGTAAGACCGGACACCGAGCCGGAGAGCGCGCCCGTCGAGGAGATCGTGGCGTCGACGACGTATTCGACCGCCGCCGCCGCGATCGTCGGGGAGGCTGCGGCGTTGGCCAGAGCGGTGAAACGAAGGCGGCCGGTGGAATCCACCGTGACATCGCGGACGACAAACGTGGTCTGCGAGCCGGTGGCGTAGCCGAGGAAGACCCCGGTCTGGTTGGCACGCACCTGGAGGGCGAAGGCGCCGCCCGTGGCGAAGGAACCGAAGTAGCTGCCCGCATAAACCGCCGGGCGCACCGTGAGGCGACCGTGTAGCTGCCGGCGTCCGCAGCGGAAACGGCCGCGAGGGCCAAGGTGGCGGACGTCGCGCCGGGAATGGCCACGGCGTTCTTTCTCCACTGGTAGGCGATGGGGCCGACGCCGGTCGCGGCCACCGTGAAGGCGGCGCGCGCGCCCTCGTCGACCGACTGGGAAACGGGCGGGGTCACAATCGCGAAGACCGGGGCGGCGGCGACCTCAAGTTTCGCGCCGACGCTGGTCACCGAACCGGCAGAGTTGGAGACGACCACCGAGTAGGTCCCGGCGTCCGTCAGGGCTGCGGCGGAAATCGTGTACGACGCACCCGTGGCCCCGGAGAGGGCGGTGCCGTCTTTCCGCCACTGATAGGTGAAGCGAGCGGTGCCGTCGGCGGAGCTCGCGATCCCCACGTCCGCCACGACCGTGAACGTGGTGCTCTGGCCCACGAAAACCGAACGGCTGGTGGGCTGCTGGATCACCACGGGTAACGAAGGATTGGAAGGCGGTGGCGGAATCACAACGCCACCACCACCGCCTCCGCCGCCTCCCCCCCCCGAGGGCGGGGCCGCGATGAGGGCGAGCGCCGCGGCGTTGCTCGCGGTGGAGCCGAAGGAATTGGTGGCGACCACGGTGTAGGAGCCGACATTGGCCACCGTGACATTCGTCAGGGTGAGCGAGGGCGCCGTGGCCCCGCTAATCGCCGAACCCTCCTTGCGCCACTGATAGGCGAGCGGGGTGCTGCCGGTGGCGACCACGTTGAACGTAACGGTGGAGCCGGTCCCCACCGTCTGGCCGGTCGGATGCGTCGTGAACACCGGCAGACTGCCGAACACCACGGGCGCCGGGACAAGATTGACCGTGGGGCCGTCAGTCGGACGAAGCTGAAACGCGGAGGTGACCACAGCCGTCGTCTGTCCGGCGGGGTAGGATACCGTGAAAAAAAATGTCGCGGGCCCGGCGGACGACGAAGTCGTGAGCCAAAACGGCGCCGTCTCGCCGGCCTCGGGCCTAATGGCGGGTTCACCTGAGCCGGAGACGTACCGCCACCCGGAGGGCAACGTGACGGTGACGGCGAAGACCGCGCTGCCCGAGTACGTGGTCACAAAGGAGAACGCGGCGGTCCCGCCCGCAGGATTGAGCGTATTGGACGAGCAGGTGAGCGTCGTAGTCTGGGCCGCGGCCGAGCCCAGCCCGGCGAAAGCGACGAGCAGGGCGACGAGGATGGAACGAAACTTCACGGCGAAGGAGACGCGGCGGCTACTGGCACGGACGGTTCAGCCGCCGCGCGAAGGACGGATGCCGGGAGCAAACCCATCTTCGGTGCCGGGAACGGGGTAGTATTCGCCTGTGCGGACAGACCCACTCACAAAGTTATAGAGCTGGATCACCCGCAGCAGTTCAAAGGTATCGATCTGACCGTCATGATTGGAGTCGGCCGAGTGATACGAGGTGATCGCCCCCGGCCCGAGGGCAAAGCCATCTTCGGTGCCTGTGGCCTGCGTGTGGTACTCGCCAGTGCGGGTGGCACCGCTGCGGTAGCCGAAGAGTTGAATCACCCGTGTAAGTTCAAGCAGGCTGATGCGGCGATCATGGTCACTATCGGCCGAGTGAAACTCCGGGAGCAACGTGAGGGTGCGCACGGGGCTGGTGACCGTGCCGGCGCCGCTGGTCACAACGACATCGTAGTTGGCGACGTCGGCGGCCGACACGCTGTTGAGCTGGAGCACCGCCGAGGTGGCCCCGCCGATGGCGACGCCGCCCTTCCGCCATTGGAACGTGGCGGCCGGCTTGCCGACAACCACCACGCCGAAATAGGCGCTCTCGCCCACGATGGCTGACTGATCGGGGGCGAGGTAGGTGATCACGGGGGCCATGGTGGCGGCGCGTTGAGCGTCCGCCTCAAAGAGTTCGAACAACACCGTGCCGGAGTTGCCCGCGGCATAGGGCGTGACTTGGACGGTGTAGGCGCCCGGAGCGAGCGTTTTCACCAGCGTCGCGTCGAGCGTGTTGGGCGTGGGCCGCGCTCCCACCTGGGCAAATTCGGCCGGGGTGCCGGAACTGTAGGACGGGGTGTCGTCGTTGGAATCGAGTACGACCGCGCCTTGGTAAAGCGTGATCACCGGATCATCCAACACCCCGACCGAACCGCCCAGCGATTCGCCGAGCGCGCGGAGCAGCAGGGTCTTGGTTGGCACCCGAGGCGACATTGGCCCGGAGCGTGAACATCACGAGACGCGGACGGCTGTCGGTGTCGGCATCGTAAATCTGCAGGATCGCGGCGCCACCACCGGCATCGGCACCGTCCAATTTCACGTGGTAAGTGCCGGGCGTGAGGGTCACGAGCATCGCCGCATCGCGCGCCCCCTCGCCTGTCGGGGTGAGACCGGGCGTGGCCGCAACCTGGGTGGCGGCGGTGGTGATGGCGGCGACGTTGGCCGCCGAGCCCCAGTCGTTATTGACTCCGAGCGAGGTGCCCGTCGCGTCGGTCAGCGTCAGACGGGGATCGGCGAGCGCCCCGGTGGCGTTGCCCGCGTTGGCTCGGGCACCGCCGACCCCAATCAGGAGCACGGACTTCGGCAGGGAGCCCTCGACCGTAAAGCTGCTGACGATGCTCCCGCCGGAGGCCACCACCGCGGAACCGTAGAAATTGATCAGATTGCGGGTCACCACATCAAAGGAGACGGGGGTGCTGGTGACAGAACCGCCCGCGTTGGTAACGACGACCCGGTAGAGACCGGCATTGGCCTGGCTCGCCGAAGTGATCGTGTAGGTGGCGTTCGTAGCCCCGGGGATATTGGTGCTATTGCGCTGCCACTGGAACGTCGGCGTCGGCGTGCCGGCCGCGACCACCGTGAACGTCGCGGTCCCGCCAAATACCGCGGACTGGGCGACCGGCGGGGTCGTGATGGTGGGCGCCGACGAGGTCGAACCGGTGACGGCGATCAGACCATGGCGGTAGGTGGTGTTGAAGTCATGCGAACCGCCGGCGACGAGCAGCCCGCCGTCGGCCCGCACCGCGAGCGCGGCCGGCTGGGTAAATAAATTCGCAACGAAGGTGGGGTCGAGCGCACCGGCGGAAGTGAGGCGCGCGAGCTGTCCGGTGCCCTGAACCGCGGACAGGTCTGAAAAATATCCTCCCACGATGACCTTACCGTCGGCCTGGAGCGCCAGGCTGGTGATATAGCCGGGCGACTCGCCATCGAAGAAAATATTGCCGGTATTGAAGGCGGCATCGAAGACGCCTGCGGCACTGACCCGAGCGAGGCTGCAGCGGGCCTGTCCGGCGATCGAACTATAGTCTCCGCCCACCAAGAGATCGCCGCTCGGCTGGAGCACCAGAGCATTCACATCCCCGCCGGACACTTCGTACGACAATTCCAGCGCGCCCGTGGAGAGAAGCCGGATCAAGCGGCGCGCATTGGTGACCGCGCTGTTGTACCGGGAGAACGTGCCGCCGACGAGGATCTTGCCATCGGCCTGCACGACGATGGCGCGGGGTTCCGAGTCAAGGCCCGTACCGGTCAGGAAGGAGGTGTCGCGCGTGCCATCGCTGAAGAGGCGCACGAGGCGCGGGCTCACGCTCCGATCGTTGAGCATCTCGAAATCACCACCGACGAGAATCCGGCCGTCGGCCTGCACGGCCAGCGCCGTGACTTCGTTGTCGAAGCCAGAACCGAGACTGAACGTGCTGTCGCGGGTCCCGTCGGCATTGAGCCGGATGAGGCGGCCGACGCTGGCATAGGACGATTCGGTGCCGTAGTGGGCGAAGGCGCCGCCGACGAGAATCTTCCCGTCGCCCTGGACCGCGATGGCCTTGACCTCGTCGAACAGCGGGCTTTCGGCGGGGGAAAAGGTGCCGTCGATCGTTCCGTCCGCATTCAGCCGCGCAAGATTGTGAATGAGCGTGCCGCCGACCCGGTCGAAGTAACCGCCGACGAGCCATTTTCCGCCGGGGGCTGCGACGATGGTATTAACCGTGCCCTCGGCACTGCCCCACCGCAGGACCTGCGAACTGCTGATCACGCCGGCGCTGTCGATGCGGGCAAAACGCGAACGGGGCGCATTGCTCGTGAGATCCGCCGAGTAGTAGGTCTGGAAATCGCCCACGACGAGCAGGGCGTCGGCCGCACCGAGCGCGAGACCGCCCGGGCTGCCGTCGAAATAATAGCCCCGCACGTAGGCGCCGGCCGTCGAGACGAGCACCACGCGGACCGTGTGGCCGCCAAAGGAATTGAAGTTGCCCGTCACGTAGACCTGTCCGTCGGACTGACGGACGATGCTCGTGATGCTTGAGCTGGCGCCGACATTCGTCGCGAAGCCACTGTCGTACGAACCATCGGTATTGAGCCGGGCCAGATGGCGCGTGGCATTGCCGGCGAAGGTGGTGAAACTGCCGCCCACGATTATCTTCCCGTCGGGCTGCACCACAATCGCGGAGAGCGAACTGCCGCCATCGAACGATGAGGCGGTCAGGCCCGCGAGCGCCGAACGGGTGCCATCGGGATTCAGCGCGACCAGGTGGTTGGCGGTGTTGGAGCCGTTGAACGAGGTGAACCCGCCGACCACAAAAATCCGGTTATCCGAGTGGATGGCGACGCCGCGCACCGTGCTGTCGAAGCCCGACCCAAGGGCCGTGCGGAAGGCGGTGTCGAGCGTGCCGTCGGCGTTCAGCCGGACGAGGCCGTGGAGGGAGGAAGTCCCGTTATAGGAGGTAATGTCGCCGCCGATGACGATCTTGCCGTCCGCCTGCACCGCGACGGCATAGAGGCTGTCGTACGTGCCAGAGCCCATGAGAAAACCGGTGTCGAGCGTGCCGTCGGTGTTGAGCCGGGCCAGGTGGTTGCACTCGACGCCGTTGACACGGTGAAAATCGCCCGCGATGAGGAGCTTGCCGTCGGCTTGGCGCGCGAGGGCGTTGATGGGCCCGCCGCCGACCTCGGGGGCAAAGGCCGGATCGAGGACGCCGGCGGCACTGAACCGCGCGACCCCGAGGCGGATCGCACCGTCGACGCTGGTGAATTCACCCGTGACATAGTAGGAGCCATCCGTGTGGGCGAGAATCCGGGAAGGCGCGCCGTAGCTTCCGGCCGACTCGAAGATCGCGGCAAAGGAGCGATCCGGTCGCAGGGGATTCTGCACGCTGCCTCGCGCCACGACCGTGAGACGGGCGGCAGCGGACCGCGTGACCGAGAGGCCGTTGCCGACGAGCACGTCATACATCGCGGTGCCCCCGAAATTGGCGCCCGGCGACGTAAAGGTGGCGTTCGTGGCGGAAGGGATGGCCACCCCGAGCTTGCGCCACTGGTAGTTGGTCGCGCCGGTGGCGGTGACGGTGAGAGTCGCCGTGTCGCCGACGGCCACGCTGACGGAGACTGGCTGCCCGGTGATGGTGGGAGCCGCACCGGGGCCGGTGAGCAGGGCGTTGCCGCTGAGCACGGAGCCGAACACGTTGGAAACCTGCACGCTGTAGGCCGCCGCATCGGTGATCTGCGCGGAAGTGATGGTCAGGCTCGGGGTGCGGGCTCCGGCAATCGGTACGCCGTCCTTGAACCACTGATACGTGGGGTTGAAACCCGTCGCGACCACCGTGAAGGTGGCGGTGCCGCCGATCGACGCGACCTGGTTGGAGGGGGACGTCGTGATCCCCGGCAGGGCCGCGGACTCCAACAGGGCGAGACCGGTCGACATCCGGGCCGGGAACCCGAGCGCGCCGCCGGCCACGAGCAAACCTCCGCTGCCAGTAAGTTGGAGGGCCGAAGGATCCGCCAGAAGCGTGGGCGAGCTGAACGAGGTGTCGATCGTGCCGTTGGCGTTGAGCCGCGCCACGTGGGGAATGTCGAGGGACGTCGAAAACCCGTAGGACGAGAAATCCCCCGCCGCAAAGATCTTGCCGTCGGCCTGGAGGGCGAGAGCCGCCACGCTGCCATCCACAAACTCCGTCGCGGCAAAGGCGGTGTCCCGGACGCCCGCGGCGTCCAAGCGGGCAACATTGCCCGTAGCGACGCCCTGGTAGGTGCTGAAGTCGCCGCCGACCACAAGTTTCCCGTCGGGCTGAAGCGCCAGGGCGTAGACGTAGCCCCCAAAGCCCGTGCCGACCGCGAAGCCAGTGTCTCGCGTGCCGTCGGCATTGAGCCGGGCGATCCCGTTGGCCGCGACCGATCCGATGCTGGAGAACGAGCCGCCGACGTACACGTCACCGTCCGGCAGCACGACCAACGCGTTGACGTCGCCGTTGATTGCGCTGCCCGGCAGTGCGAAGGTCACATCGCGGGTGCCGTCGGTGCGGAGCCGGACGAGGGAGGGATTGCTCCCCGGACTGTAATTTTCGCTGCCCGCGACCAGGATTCTGCCGTCCGCCTGCAGGGCGAGCGCGTAGACGTCATTTTGAAAATTGTACACGCTGTCGAACGTCGCATCCCGCGTCCCGGTGGCGTCGAGGCGCAGCAGTCCGTGGGCCGTGGCGCCGTCGAGGGCGGTGAACCGGCCGCCCACGATGACCTTGCCGTCGGGCTGCACGGCGAGCGCATAGACATCAGAACTGAACCCGCTGCCGGGAATCGCGAAGGCGATGTCGGTGGTGCCGTCGGCGTTGAGCCGCGCGAGATTGCAGCGGGCGAGGCCGTTCACGAAGGCAAAGTCCCCGCCGACATACCATTTTCCGCCGGGCGCGGGCACGATGGCCCGGACCTGTCCGGGCGAGCGTGGAGCCGGCAGATAGGTGGCGTCGAGCACACCGGTGGAGCCGATGCGCGCGACGGGGCCGGAGAGGTTCGTGGTCGCGCTGTTGTACCGGCTGGAATCGTTGTTCACCACCAGCACCGCGCCCGTCGAAAGCAGCGCCACCCCGTCGGCGCCGTCGTCAAAGCCGGCATCGGAGTCGGTGCCCGTGCTGAACGCCGGATCGCGCCCGCCCGCGGCGAGGAGCCGCACGAGGCCGCGGCTCGTCGTGCCATCGAAGGCGGAGAAGTCACCCGCGGCGTAGATCGTTCCGTCGCCCGGGAGGGCGAGTTGGTAAACCGGACCATCGAAGCCGGAGCCGGTCAAAAAGGTGGTGTCGAGGGCCCCCGTTTCGAGCAGGCGGACGAGCCGCGGGTGCAACGTGCCTCCAAAGTTGGCAAACGCTCCGCCCACCAGCAGCCGACCGTCGCCCTGAAGCACGAGCGTTTCAACGGTGCTATCCGGGCCGACGCTGATCGCGGTATTGTAGGCGGTGTCGAGCGCTCCCGTCGTGGTGAGCCGGGCGATCCGCGAGGTGTTGACGACGCCATAGGAGCTGAAGCTGCCGCCCGCCACGATCTTGCCGTCCGCCTGCAGCACGAGGGTCTTCACCTCGCCGTCGAACGCCAGTCCGGCAAACGTCGCGTCCTCGGAGCCGTCGGCGTTGAGGCGCACCAGATTCTTGTTCCTGAAGCCACCGGCCACGACGATCTTTCCGTCGGTCTGCAGGACCATGGCCTTGATGTGCCCGCCCTCGAAGTCGTAGGGGGAGTTGAAACTGGCATCGACCGATCCATCGGAGTTGAGGCGGGCAATGGTGCGGCGCGGATAGCCTCCGACGGTGTCAAACTCGCCGGCGATCAGGACCCGTCCGTCCGCGAGTGGGGCGACCGCATGAACATAACCATCGAAGGGATCGTCCGCCAGGCTGAGCGGTGCCGGCACGAACGTAAGATCGAGACTGCCGTCGCTGTTGAGCCGGGCATAGCGGGGCCGCGGCGTGCCGGCGAAGCTGGAGAAATACCCTGCGACATAAACTTTGCCATCGGCGGAGCGTTGAATCCGATTGAGATAGCTGTAGCCGCTTTCAATCTGGGGAGCAAACGTGGACGAGGCGGTGACGACCGAAGGAACCGAAGCACCCGGATTGACCGTCACCCGGCTGACAGTGGAGGCCGCCCCGACGCCATTGGCGGTGACGCCGACATCGTAGAACCCGGCATCGAACAACGTCAGGCTGGAGAGCGTCAGCGTGGCATTGGTCGCACCGGCGAGCGCCTGGCCGTACTTTCTCCACTGATACGTGAGCGCCGAGGTGCCGGTGGCCGCGACGGTGAGGGTCACGCCGGCCCCAACGGTGCCGGCGGCGGCCGCCACGGGCTGGGTGGTGATGGTGGGGGGCTGGGGCGTGATCGAAAAGGCGATCGCATCGACGTCATTGATGCCCAGCGAACCGACGGTCGTCATCGCCGCGGTGACGGGATTGATGGTCACCAGCGTACCGGGATTGTCCGCCGCCACCGCATAGAGCACACCGTTCGCGTTGCTCGCCATCGCATTGATCGGGCCCCAGCCGACGACCGGCGCACCGGTCAGGGAGGCGACCGTGGTGAGGGCTCCGGTGCTCGGGTTGACCTTCGCCAGAACGCCGCTGGTCGGACCCGCGACGTACAGGGTTCCGTCAGGGGTGAAGGCGAGGCCGTTGCCCTGGCTGCCATTCGTCGCCGTTCCGACCGCCGTCACCGCCCCGGTGGCGAGATTAACCGTCCCCAGCGGGCCGCCCTGCGTCTTCCAAGTATACAGCGTGCCGTTCACATCGAAAGCGATGTCCGAGGAGCCCACGGTCAGCGTGCCGGCGATGCTCGCGGAACCGGAGGTGGGGTCGATGATCACGAGTTTTCGAGTCGGCCCCGACTCATTTCCCGTCACACCGTAAAGGACTCCGGTGGTCGGATGAAAAGCGAGCCCGGTGACACTGAGCGAACTCGCCCCGCCCAGAGACAGACTACCGATCAGCGTCACGGCGGCCGTCGCGGGGTTGACCCGGTATAGCTTACCGCTCGCTCCACCCGCCCCGGTGGCCACATAGAGCGTCTGCACCACGGGCGTCACCACGGCACTATAAGTGACCGTAGGTGAACTGGTGCCACCGATCGTGGTCACGGTGACCGCGCCGGACGTGACGCCCAAGGGCACGGTCGCGGTGATCGAATTCGCGCTCACCACCGTGTAGGCGGCGGCGAGACCGTTGAACGAGACCCGCGTGGCCCCCGTAAAGTTCGCCCCGCCGAGCGTCACGACGTTGCCGGACGAGACCGTGGCCAATGAAATGGACGAGACGACAGGAGCCGGCGGCAGGTTCACCGTGAGCGCCGCGATCGCCGAGGTGACGCTGCCGACGGCATTGGTCACGATAACGGTGTAATTGCCGGTATCGGTGGCCTGGACGAAATTCAGGGCGAGCGACGCGCTCGTCGCACCGGACACATCGACGCCACCTTTCTGCCATTGATAGGTCAGCGGCATCAGGCTCGTCGCCGAGACCGAGAGGGTGACGTTCACCCCGGCGATGACGGTCTGGGTCAGCGGCGGCGTGTCGATTTGCGGCAGGTTCGCGGGCACACCTTTCCGGACCTTGTGGTCGACCGCATCGCCCACATAGATCGCCCCGGTCGTCGAATCCACCGCGACGCCAATGGGCTCGCGGAAGCGAGCGGCGCCGCCCACGCCGTTGGTGGAGCCCCCCACCCCGGGCGATCCGGCGATCGTGGTCACCACGCCCCCGGGCGTCATCCGACGGATGGTGTGTCCGGCCGCAACCAACCCCCGCTCGGCCATGTAGAGATTACCCTGGGAGTCGAACGCGAAGCCGTACGGCGAGTCGAATCTTGCGGCGGAGCCCGCTCCGTCGGTCGAGCCATACACTCCCGGCGAGCCCGCGACCGTGCTGACGATCCCGGCGGGCGTGATCTTGCGGATCGTCTGCGAGCCGGTCGCGACAAACAGGTTGCCACTGCGGTCGATCGCGATGGCCACCGGGCCGAGGAAGGTCGCGGTGCCCAGCGGACCGTCCGTGTCGCCAGAGACGCCGGAGATGCCGGCGATGGTCGTCACCAGCCCGGCCGGAGTAACCTTTTTGATGGTGTAATCACTCGAATCGGTGACGTAGGCGTTGCCTGCGCTGTCGACCGCGACGCTCCAGGGTTGGTTAAAGCCCGAGGCCAGGGTCGACACAGCCCCGGCAGGCGTGATCTTGCGCAGCTTGCCCGGTGCACCGTTACCGAGTTCGACGACATAGACGTTGTCGGAGGCATCGACGGCGATGCCCGCGGGCTGCGGAATCCGCGCCGCCGTCCCGGTGCCGTCCTGCGAAGGACTAAAGTTGCCGGGTTGTCCGGCAAACGTGGTCACGACGCCCGCCGGGGTGATCTTCCGCACCACATGATCGTCGAGGTCGGCGACATAGAGATTGCCCGCGCTGTCGAGCGCGACACCGGCCGGCTGCCTGAACTGCGCCGCGACCCCGGTGCCGTCGAGGTGACCGAAGGCACCCGACCCCGCAAACGCGTTAAATGAGTAGGCGTAGCTCAGATTCAACCGCACCGCACCGGTCGCGCCGCCAAATCCGTCCACCGCGATCTGATAGACCGTGCCCGCGACCGCGTTGAAGCTCAGCTTGCTGGTGCCCCCCGGTCCCGAGTCGTCGTCACTGGCGACCGTCGTGAGGGCCGAGACCACGGTGCCCGTGTAAACCCCGAGCAGGGTGTTGAAACCGCTGCCGATGGTATCGACCGCCACCACGCCGGAAGTCGGCGCCGTCCAGGTCGCCCACAACGAGGCACCGCCGGCATTGCCCGCATGATTCGGTTCGCTGGCCTCCTTGGTCGCCCCCACGTTGGTACCCGTGGCCGACGCCTGCGCGCCGGTCAGCGCGAGGCGGCTGGCAAAGGCGTTGGCCGAAGAGAGGGAAGTGACGGTCAGCGTGGCGGCGCTGCTCGTCGCCGTACCGGGGCTCCCGCTGTCTGTGACCACCACGGTGTAGCCGGCCCCGCTGGTCGCGTTCGAAGCCTGAAGATCGGTCAGGAGCAGGGTCGCGGAGTTGGCGCCGTAGATGTTGCCCGCGGCGTCGGACAGGGCCACGCCGTCCTTCTTCCACTGGTAGTTCAGGGTGCCCGTGCCCCAGACATTGTTCGCCACCGAAAACGTGGTGGTACCACCGGCCGGGACGGTGGCATTCGTCAGCGATCCGATGATACTGGGGGAGGTAAAACTGACGGTGAACGCGCTCGTCGCCGTCCCGCCCGACGCGGTCACCGAGACCACCCCGCTGGTCCAACCTGACGGCGGCGCAACGGCAAAAATCGACGTATCGCTGCTGACACTGAAGAAACCGGTCTCGATCCCGGCAATCTTCACTGAGGTGACCCCGGTGAAATTCGTTCCCGTGATGATGACCGGTTGCTGGGGGCCGAGCACGCTGCGATCGACACTCGTGATGGTCGTCGACGGGCCGGAAGCAGCCAGACAGTCGACGAGCGCAACGAAGCCGAAGAAGAGGGCCGCCAGCAGGCGCAGCACAACGCGGAGGTTCACCGGAGCAGCGGAAGGACGCATGGCGGAAGGATAGGAAAGCGGGGCGGGGCCACCGACGGCACCGGACGGGCCGACAAAAGCCGGACGCCGCTGGCCGTGCATGGGAGCGACCGGGAGTGTTATTGAAAATGACTAGCCTAAAGGAATACCTAGTTGCCAGCCGGAAATTGCCCAGACGGACCGGGAGACCGAGGTAACCCATTCACCGTCATTCAGGTCTTGTGGACGGAAAAATTCCTGCTAGTGATCTGCAAGACTGAAGTCTGCGTGGAATTTGCGCCGCCAAATCGCTGCGGTGATTCGGGTTTCACCTGCACTTCTCTCTTCACCATGTTGCGCTCCTCGCCCCTCGCTCTCCTCGCAGCCTTTGTGCTGCTGGCGATCAATGCGGTCGCGCAGACCATCGTGTTTACGCCGAGTACGACCGCACTGAATACGGCTGGCGGCAGCATTACTTTCACCGCGACGATCAGCTACTCCAGCCCTCCATCGGTCCTCGCGTTCACGACGACTTTGCCCACGGGCTGGACCTACGTGTCGGGTACCAACGAGCCGCCCGTCAAACCCTCGACCGGCACCACCGGCACGCTCGGCTGGTCCTATACTACGACGGTCCCCGGCAGTCCCATCACCTTCGACTTTACCGCGACGTACCCCGCCAGCCTGACTGGGCTGCAGCCGTTGACGACGTCCACCGTCACCCGCGACACCACCGATTCGCCCGCGGTCACGACCCCCGGCCCCACCGTCACCCTCAGTGCGCCACCGACCAGCTTTACGTGGGTGGGTTCGGGCGTCGGCCAGACCGGCAACTGGAACGACGTCAATCTCTGGAGCCCGACCGGCACGGTCCCGAACAACACCGGCCTCGCGACGTATTCGGCCCAGGTCAGTGCGGGAACCGCGACGATTTTCACGGGCACCACGATCACGCTGAACGATCTCCTGCTCTTCGGCGGCACCATCAATGGCGGGGGTGCCCTCACGCTCGTCGGCACCAATTCCAGTTGGACGAGCGGCGCAATCACCTCCCTCACCCAGCTCACGATTGCCAGCGGCGCGATCTTTACCGCGAGCACGCTGGCCTCGCACGACTTCGACCAAACCGCGATCGTCAACCAGGGCACCTTCCTCTGGCAAAACGGCGGTTCGCTCCGATCCGGCAGCGGCGGCTCTTTCGTCAACGCCAGCGGCGCCACCTTCACCGACAGCACCAGCGGCGCCGTCCCCTACGTGATCACCAACGGCTTTGGCGGCACGTTCACCTTCTCCAACGCCGGCAGCTATGTGAAGAGTTCCGGGAGCGCCACACGCATCGAGGTGCCCTTCACCAACAGCGGCAGCGTCCTCGTCGAGGCGGGCACGTTGCGTTTCACGAGCACCTTCAGCCAGTCCGCCGGCCTGCTCCATGTCGCGAGCGGCACCTCCGCCACCTTCGACAACCCCGCCACGTTCACCAACGGCTCCATCATCGGCGGCGGCACCATCCAGGGCAGCGTGACCGTCGGCGCCGCCACCGGTTCCGTCGCCGTGGTCTCACCGGGCGACTCACTCGGCCAGCTCACCTTTCAGGGCAATCTGACGCTCCTCAACACCTCGATGTTGCTCGTCGAACTCGGCGGCACGGGCCAGGGCGTGACCTACGACTTTGTCAGCGTCAGCGGCACCGCCGCCCTCGGCGGCACGCTCTCGCTCATGTTTCAGAACGGCTTCAGCAGTTCCGCCAGCTTCGGCACCACCTTCACGCTCCTCAGTGCGAGTTCGCTCACGGGCACCTTCACCAACGCCCCCAACGGCCTGCGCTTCAATACCTCCGACGGCCTCGGCTCGTTTGTCGTCCACTACACGCCGACCAGCCTCACGCTCACCGAATTTCAGCTCACCCCTGTGCCCGAACCCTCGACCTGGGCCCTGCTTCTCGCCGGTCTGGGCGTCGTCGGCGTCAGTGTGTGGCGCCGAAAAAAGTAAGGCCGGTGTCCGCCTCGCCTGCCGCGTTCCTCAGCGCAACAGCGTCACGCCTCCGTCGATGTCGTAGCACGAGCCGGTGATAAACCCGGCCTCCTCCGAGGCCAGAAACGCGACCAGTGCGGCGATCTCGCTGGGCTGCCCCATGCGGCCGATCGGCTGCGCCGCCGAGAGCTTCGCCAGCATCTCCGCCTCGCGGCCCGGATAGTTTTTGCCCACAAACCCGTCGACAAACGGCGTGTGCACCCGCGCCGGGCACACGCAGTTGCACCGGATCTTCTGGTCGATGAAATCGCGGGCGACCGACAGCGTCATGGTGAGCACCGCGCCCTTGCTCATCGAATACGCGAAGCGGTCCTCCAGCGCGATCTTCGAGACCACGGAGGCCATGTTCACGATCACTCCGCCGCCACCCGCCAGCAGCTTTTGCACGCCAAAGTGCAGGCCGTGGTACACGCCCTTCACGTTGACGGAGTAGATCCGGTCGAGGTCCGCCGCCGTCGTCGTGACGACGTCGCCCACGTGCGCGATGCCCGCGTTGTTCACGAGCACGTCGAGTTTCTCCAACTCCGCGAAGGCCGCACGCATCGCCTCGGTGTCCGCGACATCGACCGCAAGTACCCGCGCCCCGCCCCCCGCGCCGAGAATCTCCGCGACCGTCCCCTCCCCCGCCTCCGCCGTCCGCTCGAGCACGACGACATTCGCGCCCTCGGCTGCGAGCCGCACGGCGATGGCGCGGCCGATGCCCGACCCGCCGCCGGTGACGAGCGCGTGTTTGCCGGTGAAACGCTGGGGTAACGAAGTCATCCCGCGATTGTCAGTCCGGGCGCCGCGAAGAATCCAGTTCGATTTTTCAGCGCGCCAACGTCGCCGCCATCAACCCGATGACGACCTCGTTGGCGAGCGCCCGCACCGTGAGCGACTTCAGCTCCTTGTCGCGGTTCAGCGGCAGCTCGAGCACCGTCGCCGCGCCGCCGGCCACCTTGCCGCCCTTGCCCTTGAACGTCTCCGCCTCGAGGACGCGCACCGCGCCCGTCTTCAGGTCCACCCGCGTCGGCAGGGGCCCCTCGACCCGAAACTGAAAATCGTCGATGAAGTAGTCCTGCTCGATCGGCCACCACGTCGTAGGATTCTCGAGCGCCAGTCGCGCGGTCGATCCGTCGGTGTAGGTGACGACCACCTCGCCATTGTCGAACCGGCTCTGCATAAAATTTGTCGAACCGGCCATCAGCAGCGCCACCCGGCTCGCGCGCCCGGACAGCGGCACCGTCACCTCGCGCGGGTAGTTGTCCCACTGCGAGACGAACACCGAGTTCTTCGCGTCGCCCGGCCCCGGCGTGGCAAACGGCGTGCCGTTGGGCAGCGTGATGCGGCCGCCGGCCGCGCCCGCCGCCGCCCGCAGCCCCGTGTCGTCGATCTCGGCCGTCTCGTTCACATGCCCGGCCCACGCGCCGATGCCCTGCTTCGGCAGCGCGAGCGACACAAAGGGCGAGCGCGGCGTGCGGTACTCGTTCTTGAAAATCTGCGTGACGCGGTCGTTGAACTGCGCGGCGAGGTCGAGCGGGGTCCAGTCCGGCTTCGACCGGTTCTCCACTCCGGCGGCGGCGCCTCCCACGGCGGATCCTCTCCCTTCACCCCTTGGCGTGCGAGCCGGCTCCGTCCCTGACCACGCCAACGTGATCTTCGCCTGTGCCACCGCGGGCACGGTCACCTCGAACGTCGCGGGCACGTCGCCGAGCGCCGGGACGCTCCGCACGACGGCGGGTCCTCCGTCGGCGCTCGCGGTCAGTCGTTCCTTCCGTGCGCTCACGCGGAGCCTCACCGTCTGCGGTCTGGCGAAGCGCTGGTCGATTTGAAACGTATCCGTATCGCCCTCACGCGTGAATTCCACCCCCACGTCCGGATGACGCAGCCGCGCAAACGCCCACTCCGCCGGAAAGCCCGGCGCGACGATCATTTCGCCCGCCAGCGCGTCCGGTCGCACCCCGAACAATCCCTCGACGATCGCGCGCGACAGCACGCCCGAGCCGTCGGCGAAATCCCGCTGCGATTCCCGCCGGTACACGTCGAGATAGCTCATCGAGCCGACGTTGCCCGGCGAAATTCCCAGGTACATCGCCGCCGTGAACGACCCCTTCGCGATGGTCCACGCCTCGTCCGCCCGCCCGGCCTGCCAGAAACCCAGCGCCGTGTGGACCGCCTCGCCCATCACGACATTGTTGATCGACCACGAATACGGCAGCCAGTTGCTCGACGCCAGGGTGTGCAGACCCACCGGGACACCCGGTCCGCGCACGGGGAGATGAGGAATCTGCGTGTCGACCTGCCGCGTCATCGTCCGCGCTTCCTGGGGCGTCGCCCAGCCGGCGTCCATCGTGTGATAAAACGTCCAGAGCGCCGCGCTGGGATGCACCCGCTGCAGCCCCAGCAGGTCCTTGTACTCCGCCATGCCGCCATCCTTCGGCAGCCAGAGCAGTTCCCGCATCCCGCGCGCGATCAGGTCCGCTTCGCGCTCGTACTTCGCCGCGTCGTCCCGACCGAGGAGCTTTGCGAGCCGGGCGGCTTCGCGATTGTGAAAATAGTTATATGCCGACGCATGCGCCGCACCGCCGCCGCCGTACTGCAGATCGTCGCTCGCCCAGATCGCCG
>JAPLTR010000787.1 GCA_026398065.1 Verrucomicrobiota bacterium
GGAGAAGAAGCCGAAACTCTGCGTCGAGAGGGCGATGACGGTCTTCACGCCGCGCTCCTTCGCCTGCAGGCAGGCGTACTCGACCATCTTCTTGCCGATGCCGCGGTTGTGGTAAAACGGCATGACGTACAGCGAGCCGACCTCGGCGAGCTGCGGTTTGTCGGGATAAAAGTAGAGGGTGACGACGGCGATGATGTTCTCGTCGATCTCGAACACGTAGAACTGGTCAATGTTCTTTTCGATCGCCTGCTGCGTGCGGTTGATCAGCTCCTCGCGGCGCACGGCCGCCCGGGTGAGGTTGTAAATCAGGCGGACGTCGCTCTTCCGCGCCTGGCGGATCTGCTGGTAGTCGTTGCCATAGACGAGCGAGCCGACGCCGTCGCTGGAGAAGATCTCGTTGAGCAGACTGTCGAACACGCGGCCGTCGAGGATGTGCACGCGCGGCGTGCCGGTCTCGATCGCCTTCACGGCGTGCTGGGCCTTGCTGAGGCTGTCGGCGGAGATGCTGGCCGGATCTTTGTCCAGGATCGTCTTGAGCGCCTCGACGGAGATGTCGTGGCGGATCGCGCCGTTGATCTCGAGGCCGGCTTGCGGCGTGAGATAAATGATCTTGGTCGCGTGCAACGCCTCGGCGAGTTCGGCGGCGAGCAGGTCGGAGTTGACGCGGAGCGATTTGCCGTCGGGCCCGAAGCCGATGGGCGAGACGATGGGCACGATCTGCTTTTCGATCAGCTCGCCGAGGAAGTCGCGGTCGGCACACTTCAGGGTGTTCTGCGTCAGGCCCTCGACGAAGGCGTGGGAGACGCGCGACGAGGCGCGGATCGCGAGGTCGAGCGTGGCGGGGTCGGTGACGCCGGTGCCGTCGGCGTTGCTGATCGGAATCTTCCGCGCGACGGAGAGCTCGACGATCTGGTGCCCGATGCCGTGCACGAGCACGACCTTGATGCCGAGCGAGCGGAGCACGGCGATGTCGACGAGGAGATTGCTGAAGTTTTCGTCGGCGACGATGGCGCCGTCGATCGCGATGATGAAAATCTGTCCCTGGAACCGCGGGACGTACTGCAGGATGCCGCGGAGCTCGGTCGGTTTGATCGTGGTCGCGGTCGCGGACGACGCGGCGGGAGGAGGAGGGTTGTTACCGTTGCCGGTGCTCATCAAAATAGGAGAGCGCAGTTGTCGACGAAGCGGCGCGGCGCGTCAATGCACTTGCAGCTTCCAGGTTCGAGACGAGTGCTGCCCGGTGAGTCGCACATTGTAGGCGCCGGCCTTGAGCGTGCCGGAGGGGACGGTGAGCAGAATCACGCTTTCGCGCGAACGCGCGAGCAATCCCCCGGCGAGCAGCTCGAAGTCTGGGGTGATGTAGATGTCGGTGTCCTTCACGTAGAGCTGCGCGCCGGCGAGCTGCTGCTTGTTGTCGGGCAGCGTGCAGGTGAACTGGACGGTGTAGGGATCGTTGGCCCCGGTGGAGGGGGCGGCGGAGACCGCGATGATGTCCGCGGGGAGCAGCGGCTTTTCCACGAGGGTGGAAACCAGCTCGGCGGGAAGGCCGCCGGGGGCCGCGGCCGTCGGGGCGGTGACAAAGCCCTTCACGGGGTCGGCGGGGCGCTGCGCGGCGAGGGTGACGCGCTTGTAGCCGGCGGAGAGGAGGCGGACGACATTGGCGCGCTCCTGCGCGTCCTGATAGGGACGGTAGGCCGGGCCGGGCTTCCGATAGTGCAGCGTCAGATACGTGTAGGGCACGATGACCACCAGGATCGCGAGGACGATCCACTTCATCGGCCAGGGACGGCGGTCTTTGTGCGGTTCGGACATGTTGAGCGGGGCATTAACCGGGGTGGGGGACCGGGTCGCAAATAAAATTGCTCCGGCCCGCGGGGGCTGTTTCGTTGACCGACTTCATGAAACTCTGGTCCCAGTATTTTATACCGACGTTGAAAGAGAGCCCGTCCGATGCGGAAATCGCCTCGCACAAGCTCCTCGTCCGCGCCGGCCTCGTGCGCAAACTCGGCGGCGGTCTCTACACCTACATGCCCCTCGGCCTGCGCGTGATGCAGAAAATCACGCAGATCTGCCGCGAGGAGATCGAGCGCGGCGGCGGCATCGAGCTGGAGATGCCCCATTTGCACCCCGTGGAAAACTGGCAGCAGGGCCCGCGCTGGGCGGCCGCGCGCGAGATCATGTTCCGCGCGGACAGCGCCGGCGACGGCAAGCGCGGACCGCGCGAACCGGAGTACGTGCTCGGGCCGACGCACGAGGAGGTCATCACGCCCCTCGTGAAACAGGAGATCACCAGCTACCGCGACCTCCCGAAGAATTTCTTCCAGATCGCGACCAAGTTCCGCAACGAGATCCGCCCGCGCTTCGGCCTGATGCGCGCGCGCGAGTTCGTCATGATGGACGCGTACTCCTTCGACACGACGGACGACGGCGCGATCAAGAGCTATCTGGCGATGAAGGCGGCCTATGAGGCCTTCTTCCGCCGCATCGGCGCGCAGGCCATCGCGGTCGAGGCCGACACCGGCGTGATGGGCGGCAGCTTCTCCCACGAGTTCATGGTCCCCGCCGAAATCGGCGACGACGACGTGATCTACAACGAGGAGAGCGGCTACGCGGCCAACCGCGAGAAGGCGACCAGCGGCATCGTGCCCGCCGATCTCGCCGACGCGGCTCCGGTCGGCGCGCTCGAGGAATTCGCCACGCCCGGCGTGGTGACCATCGCCGCACTCGAGGCCGCGCCGCACTCGGTGCCGGCGGACAAGCAATTCAAGACGCTCGTGTACATGGGCGACGGCAAACCCTTCCTCGTGATCCTGCGCGGCTGCGACGAACTCGAGGAGGCCAAGCTCGGCTCGCTCGGCTTCACGCTCTTCCGCGCGGCGACCGCCGAGGAAATCGAGCCCGTCATGGGCGCGCGCCCGGGCAGCCTCGGCACGGTGAAGGGCACCATCAAGGACCAGGCGGCGCTGGCCGGCATCTTCGCCGACCACGCGATCCGACTCATCGGCAACGGCACCACCGGGGCCAACAAGGACGGTTTCCACCTCCGCAACGTGAACGTCACGCGCGACCTCGCGGTCACGAAGTTCGGCGATTTCCGTCGCGTGCGTCCGGGCGAGCCCGACCCGAAGTCGGGTCAGCCGCTCAAGGTCCGTCGCGGCATCGAGGTCGGCCACATCTTCAAGCTCGGCACGAAATACTCCGAGAAGTTTGGCGCCGTTTACACCGATGACAACAAGCAGTCCCACCAGATGGTGATGGGCTGCTACGGCATCGGCATCAGCCGCACCATGCAGGCGGTGATCGAGCAGAGCCACGACGCCGACGGCATCGTCTGGCCCTGGAATGTCGCTCCCTTCCACGTGCTGATCTGCGTGCTCGATCCGCAATTGCCCGAGATGATGGACCTCGCGAAGAAACTCGCCGCCGCTGCCGAGGGCGCGGGCGCCGACGTGCTCATCGACGACCGCGCGGAGCGTCCGGGCGTGAAGTTCAAGGATGCCGACCTCATCGGCATTCCGCTGCGCCTCACGATCGGCAGCAAGGGCCTCAAGGACGGCATCGTGGAAATGAAGTGGCGCGCCCAGAAGGACGTGGCCAAGGTCCCGCTCGCCGAGGTCGAGGCCAAACTCGCCGCCGCAGTGGCGGAAAAGAAGGCCGCGGCTTCACTGTAGGCCATCATGCCGGAACGCCAGACACAGACCGCCCCCGCCGAGCGCACTGTCACCGAGCTCCAGCTCGAGGGGGCGTGGCGGGTGGTCGTGCTCAACGATCCGGTCAACCTGATGTCGTACGTCGTCCTCGTGTTTAAAAAGGTCTTCGGGTTCGACGACCCCACGGCGCGCAAGCACATGATGGAGGTGCACGAAGGCGGTCGGTCGGTCGTGTGGGTGGGGCTTCGGGAAAAGGCCGAGGCCTACGTGTTCACGTTGCAACAGTGGCATCTCTCGGCCATCCTCGAATCCGATGAAGCGCATTGAGGTCAAACTCAGTCTCCCGGTGGTCGCCCCGCTGCTCGACGTGATCCGCGAGCTCGCCGGCGGCTTGCAGCACCACCTCGCGGCACCGCCGGCGCTCGCCGACCTCGACGAGGAGTTTCGCGACGCGTGGGTGGGGGAGCTGCTCACGGGGCAGACGGAGGACGTGCAGACCCTCCTCGGGCTGTTCGACGACGAGTTCTTCACCGAGGGCGTGGTGGCGTTCGACGAGGAAAACGCCGAGACGATCCTCCGCGCCTGCGCCGCCGTGCGCCTCCGGCTGCGGGAGCACTACCTCAAACCGGTCGGCGACGAGGCGCTCGAAACGGGCGAAGTGGACATGATGTCCCTGGACGAGCCGTTGCGGAAGGCGTTCATGTGCTACCTGTTTCTGGCGACGGTGCAGGAGCTGATCATCCAGCACCTCGATTCGAGCATCCTCGAATCGTGAGCCCTGGCCCGGGGGCGCGGGCCGCGGGCAGGCACTATATACGCCTCCGTGGCGTTTTGCGATCAGAGGGTAGGGCCCGATCTCCGAGCGGGCCGTCAGGACATCCGCATGCCAAGTAGACGTGCGCACCACGGCCTGCCCGGAGGTCAGGCCCTACCCATGAGCTTCGTCTTGAAGGATAGAATCAGAGGGACGTTGCCTTTGTCGGCGAGGGCCGAGGCGGGCCGGCGGCCCGTGCTCGCAGATGGCACTCGATTCGTGATTCGCATTTGACGGCGGGAGGGAGCGACCTACGGTGGGCGCTGACACCCTGCAGCGTTCGAGGTGCTTTCAATAACTGCTCTTTGCCTTAGAATTATTACGGGAGCCAAAACCGTCGCGGAAGATGCTAGGCCGTCCATCGGAAAGCAGACGCTGCGGAGGAGGCGCCCACCTTAACCTAAAAAGGTCCTGAGCCTTTGGGCATACGGCGCACGTGGGGTGTCAACTTTCCCTTTCCCAATCATGAGTCTGTCGTTCTACCACATCCTTCACCTGATCTCTCTCGTCGTGCTCGTGGGCTACACGTTTTACGCGTTCGCGGCCCCGGCCGAGACGCGCAAGCGGGTGCTCATGATCACCGGCATCGCCGGCGTCGTCATGCTCGTCAGCGGCA
>JAPLTR010000919.1 GCA_026398065.1 Verrucomicrobiota bacterium
GACGGCGGCGCGGGCGTGTTTGCCGGCGTCGCCGAAAATCTTCACGAAGAGGTCGCTCGCGCCGTTGATCACGGCCGGGCTGTCAGAGAAATTGTCCACGGCATTGACGAAGCCGCTGACGAACACGATGCGCGTCACCTTGTCGAGTGAGCCGACCTCGGCTTTGATGTTGGCGAGCGTGTTGAGCGCGCAGATCTCCGCGGCCTTCTTCGCGGTCTCGATGGTCTGCTCTTTGCCGACCTGGCCGATGTGGGTCTGCTGGCCGTTGAACACCGCGATCGTGCCCGCGCAGTAGAGCAGGTTGCCGGTGCGCACCACCGGGACGTAGCTGCCGGCGGCGGCGGGCGGATTGGGGAGCGTGAGACCGAGTTCGGCGAGTTTGGCTTCAGGGTTCATAAATTCGAAGTGGGAGGGCCGAGCTTTCGCCAACCGCCCGCGAAGGGAAAGTTTTTTCAGCGCAGCGCGGCGGGCAGAAAATCCCGCGTCACGACGCTTTCGATCGGCACCGATCGTTCCATCACCTTCAGTTCCAGCAGCACGTCGCGCTCGGCGGTCAGCCGCGGGAGCGAGAGCTGGCCGATGTCCTCCCCGTGCGCGCGATCCCCGGACACGAGCGAGCGCGCGATCATTTCACCCCGCGAAAACGCCAGCAGCTCGCGCGTCATGTGGGTATTGCGCTGCAAAATCAGTGCCTCGGCCGGCTTCGGGTCGCCCTCCACATAGTCGCGCCAGCCGCGGAGCGAGGCCGCGACAAATCCCCGCACCATGTCGGGGGCGAGGCGCAGGAGCTCCCGGCGGCAGATGATCGTGTGGTACACGTCGTAGCCCGAGTCCGCGAGCGGCAGCAGGCGCACGCGCACGCCCTTTTCGCGGGCATAAAACGGCTCGTTCGTCACGAAGCACTGCTGGATCGTCGCCGGTTCGATGAAAAAGCCCGCCAGGCTGTAGGTGTTCGGCTTCAGGTCGAAGGCGACGCCGTATTTTTTCTGGATGAACGGTATCCAGGTCATGCCCACCGAGGCGGTCACGACGCGGCCCTGCAGGTCCGGGAAAGATTTCACCGGGCTCGCCTCATGCACCATCAGCGCCTGCGGATCGTGCTGGAGCACGGCCGCGACCATCACGAGCGGCAGGCCGCGGCTCGCGACCACCATCACGTCGTCGCTGCGGTTCATCCCGAAATCCACGTCGCCGGTCGAAACGGGCACCTTGATGCCGACCCCGGGACCGCCGGGCCGGATCTCCACGTCGAGCCCCGCCTCCCGATAGGACCCCTTCGCCAGCGCTTGATAAAAGCCCCCGTGTTCCGCCTGCGGAAACCAGTCGGTCTGGAACACGACCTTGCGCAAGCCGGCCGGTTTCGCCGCGTCCGCCGCCGCCGGTTTTTCCCGCGCGCAACCCGCCGCGCACAGCACAGCCAAAACCCACAGCACCCCGGCCCGGACGATCGACATGGCGCCCAATGAGTCGCGCCAGCCGCCGCGCGGCGAGCCTCATCCACGCCGATCAACGCGGGGTTGCGTCATACCCGCCGGTCTGCCACGGGTGTCCAGGTGAATTTTGCCGACTGGCAGCAACTCCCCCCCGTCGAGGCTGCGCGCGAGTTCCACCGCCGCGCCACCACCCTCCTCTCCCCAGCCCAGCAGCGCGCCGTCCTCGCCCTCGTCCTCCCCGAGGAAAAACTCGCCGAGAGCTTCGCCGCCTCCGCCCGCACCCGCCTCCCGCTCGCCGGCGTGCCGTACCTCGCGAAAGACCTCTTCGACGCCGCAGGGCTCCCGACCTTCGCCGGCTCGACGTTTCTGCCCGAGGTGCGCCCGACCCCGCCGAAGGGCGGGGCTTTCGTCCGCGCGCTCGGCGACGCCGGCGCCGTGCTCGCCGGCAAGACCCACCTCCACGAGTTCGCCTACGGCATCACCGGCGAAAACCCCCACTACGGCGACTGCGAACATCCGCGTTTCCCCGGCCGCACCACCGGCGGGTCGAGCAGCGGTTCCGCCGCCGCCGTCGCCGCCGGCATTGTCCCGCTCGCGCTCGCGAGCGACACCGGCGGTTCCGTCCGCGTCCCGGGCGCGTGGTGCGGGCTCTTCGGGTTTCGCCTCACGCCCCGCGACCCGTGGATCAGCGACGCCTTTCCGCTCTCGCCGAGTTTCGACACCGCCGGGTGGTTCACCGCCAACGCCCCCGACATGCGGCTGGCGATCAGCGCGCTGATCGGCCTGCGCTCGCTCCAGCGCCCCCTGCGCGGCTGCTATCTGGAGATGCCCGGCCTCGACCCCGAGGTCGCCGACGCCTGCCGGAGGGCCGCCGTGCGCCTCGCCCCGCCGGCCGACGCCGCCACCCGCAACGACCTGCTCCACGGCTTCGCCCCCGCCCTCGACGCCTATCACCCCACCGTCGCGCTCGAGGCCTGGGAGGCACACCAGGGCTGGGCCGAGCGCTACCGCGCCCGCTACGACCCTATCGTGTGGCAGCGCCTCACCCGCGCGCAGTCGCTCACCGCCGCGCAGATCGACCACGCCCAGTTCATCACGACGGCGCTGCGCATCCTCTGGACAAAATTTTTCCTCACCTACGATTTCCTGGTCCTGCCGGCCACGCCTTGCGCCGCCCTCACCAAACCCGAGTGCAACCTCGAAAACCGCACCCGCGTCCTCGCCCTCACGGCCCCCGCCAGCGTCGGCGGCCTCCCCGTGCTCACGATCCCGGTGCCGCTCCCCTCCGGTCTTACCACCGGCCTCCAGATCATCGTCAACCACCCCCAGAGCCCTGTCGTGAACTGGGCGCTGGAAACGTGGAAATAGCCGCTCCGCGAACCCGCGGGTCGCCACCGGTCCGGCACGGACCCTGCGTTACGTGCCGAATCCACGCTTGATTTCACCGCCATCCGACGAACACTTTCCCGTTTCCTTTAACCGTACCACCTTCCGTGAGCAAGAAACCCAGCGCCACCGCCGATAAAAAAGCCGAGTCCGCCGTCAAGGCCTCCGAGCACGCCCTCGCGCCCATCAACGCCGCGCTCTCGCCCGCGCAAAAAATCGACCTCTACCGCACCATGGTGCGCATCCGGCGGTTCGAGGAGCGCTCGCTGCGGGCCTACCAGGGCAAGAATGCCGCCGGCGGCACCAACATCGGCGGGTTTCTCCACCTCTACATCGGCCAGGAGGCCGTGGCGGTCGGTTGCTGCTCCCTGATGGGGAAGAACGACCACGTCATCACCGCCTACCGCGACCACGGCCACGCCATCGCCGTCGGCATGGACACCAAGCCCCTGATGGCCGAACTCTACGGCAAGATCACCGGCTGCTCCAAGGGCAAGGGCGGCTCGATGCACTACTTTGCGCCGGACAAGAATTTCTGGGGCGGTCACGGCATCGTCGGCGGCCAGATCCCGCTCGGCACCGGTCTCGCCTACGCCTTGAAGTACCAGGGCAAGAAGGGCGCCGCGATGGCGTTCATGGGCGACGGCGCCGTCAACCAGGGCGCCGTGCATGAGGCCTACAATCTCGCCGCCCTCTGGAAGCTCCCCGTCGTCTTCGTCATCGAGAACAACGGTTACTCCATGGGCACCAGTCAGGAGCGCTCCTCCGCCGGCGAACTCGCCAAGCGCGCCGATGGCTACGACATGCCCTGGGGCCAGTGCAACGGCCACGATGTCTTCGAGGTCCGCGCCATGATGGACAAGCACCTCACGATGGCCCGCGATGAGTCCCGCCCGAGCACCGTCGAGATCGACACCTACCGCTACCGCGGCCACTCCGTCGCCGACCCGGATAACACCTACCGCACCAAGGCCGAGGTCGAGGAGTACCGGAACACCAAGGATCCGATCCAGGTGTGCCTCAATCAGCTGCTCGCCGCCGGCGTCCTCACCACCGAGGTCGCGGAGAAGATCGACGCCGAGGCCCGCACCGAGGCTGAGATCGCCGCCGAGTTTGCCGACGCCAGCCCGTATCCGACGCCGGACGACATCCAGAAGGACGTTTACTGGGAGTCCGACCATCCTGCCGAGCGCAAATCCGAAGGCCGCCTCTTCTTCGACTAAGGCGCCACCGGTCCTCCACTTTAAAACTCACAGCTCTTAACTTTCCGCCGTCCGATGCCTCAGATCACTTACCGCGAAGCCATCCGCCACGCCCTCGCCGAGGAACTCACCCGCGACGCCAACGTCGTCGTCATGGGTGAAGAGGTCGCCCAGTTCAACGGGGCCTACAAGGTCACCGAGGGCCTCCTCGCGAAGTTCGGCCCCAAGCGCATTGTCGACACGCCTATCTCCGAGGCCGGTTTCATCGGCATGGGCATCGGCGCCTCGATGCTCGGCATCCGCCCCGTGATGGAGCTGATGTTCTGGTCCTTCTACTCGGTCGCCTTCGACCAGATCCTCAACAACGCCGCCAACGTCCGCTACATGAGCGGCGGCCAGATCAACTGCCCGATCGTCATCCGCGGACCCGCCAACGGCGGCACCAACGTCGGCGCCACCCACTCCCACACCCCGGAAAACGTCCTCGCCAACCATCCCGGCGTGAAGGTCGTCGTGCCCTCCACCGCCTACGACGCCAAGGGCCTGCTCAAGTCGGCCATCCGCGACAACGACCCCGTCTTCTTCCTCGAGAACACCATCCTCTACGGCGAAAAGGGCGAGGTGCCCGAGGCCGAGTACGTCATCCCGCTCGGCAAGGCCGACGTGAAGCGCACCGGCAAGGACATCACCATCGTCACCTACGGCCGTTGCGTGATCCCGCGTCCTCATCGTCGAGGAGCAGAAGCCTTTCGCCAGCGTCGGGACCCAGCTCGCGTATATCATCCAGCGCGAAGCCTTCGACGAACTCGACGGCCCGATCCACCGTCTCGCGACCATCGACGCCCCCGCCATCTACAGCCCGCCCGTCGAGGTCGAACAGCTCCCGAACCCCGGCCGCGTCATCAAGGCCGTCCTCGCCGCGCTCGCCTAAAAGCCGTTCGGTCTCTCAACCCTTAGCTCCTAATTCTCAGTTTTCTCCGCCATGGCCCAAATCATCGACATGCCGAAACTCAGCGACACCATGACGGTGGGCACGCTGGTCAAGTGGCTGAAAAAGGAAGGCGACGTCGTCAAAGCCGGCGACATGCTCGCCGAGGTTGAGACCGACAAGGCCACGATGGAGCTGGAGAGCTTCTTCGACGGCACGCTGCTGAAGATCTTTTCCGGCCCCGGCTCGCAGGTCGCCATCGGCGCCCCGCTCTGCGCCATCGGCAAGCCTGGCGAAACCGTCGACGCCCCCAAGGCCGCCGCTCCGGCTCCGGCTGCTGCTCCCGCCCCCGCCGCCGCCGCACCTGCTCCCGTCGCGGCACCCGCTCCGACCCCGGCGGCTACGCCCGCCCCGGCCCCGGCCGCCGCCCCCGCGCCCGAGCCCGCCGCCGCTCCCGCCGCCCCCGGCGCCCGTATCCGGATCGCCCCTCTCGCCAG
>JAPLTR010000742.1 GCA_026398065.1 Verrucomicrobiota bacterium
CGTTGTGCAGCCAGTTGTCGATGCCGTAGCGCAGGCCGTGCCGGCGGAGCGCCCGCGCAACCGCCCGCCCTCGATGCTGACGGGGCGCGCGCAGTGGGAAAAAGGCGCCGACATGCTGAAGGCGATGAACGTCCCTCCCGCGCCGCCGCTCTCGCCGGAGGAGGCGTTGAAAACCTTCAGGGTCGCGCCCGGTTTCCGGCTCGAACTCGTCGCGGCCGAGCCGATGGTGCAGAACCCGATCTTCTTCGAATTCGATCCGGCGGGGCGGATCTGGGTCGTCGAGTATCAGGGCTACATGC
Source organism: Verrucomicrobiota bacterium (assembly GCA_026398065.1). Taxonomy (GTDB): domain Bacteria; phylum Verrucomicrobiota; class Verrucomicrobiia; order Opitutales; family Opitutaceae; genus GAS368. The sequence goes on from JAPLTR010000742.1 coordinate 300, forward strand.
GCGACATCAAGGGCACCGGCGAGGCCGACCCCATCTGCCGCATCGTCGTGCTCGAGGACACCGACGGCGATGGTCGCGCGGACAAGTGCACGGTGTTTCTCGACAAGCTCGTCATGCCGCGCTCGCTCTCGTTTGTGAAGGGCGGGGTGCTCGTGCAGGAACCGCCGAAGGTCTGGTTTTGCGAGGACACCGACGGTGACCTTCGTTGCGATAAACGCACCGAAGTCGGCAAACTGGGCGTCACCGGGAATCCGCAGCACACGGGCAACGGCCTGCGCTACGGCATCGACAACTGGCTGCACAACGCCGACGCCACCTCGCGTCACCGCTGGATCGACGGCCAGCTCATCGAGGAGCCGATGCCGCGCAGCGGCCAGTTTGGCGTGTCGTTCGACGAGACCGGGCGCTTGCTCACCTGTCACGAGAGCTCCGCCCTGCACGCCGATCTCATCCCCGGCCACTACATCGCGCGGAACCGTTCCCTCGCCAGCATCGCGGTGCGGGGTGGTCGCGGCTTTGCGGGCATCGACACCAACATCGCGCGCGACGCAGCGTTGGTCTACCCCATCCGCGTCACACCGGGCATCACGCTCGGCGCGATGGAACTCCGCGACGACGGCCGCCTCCGCACCTACACGATCGCGTCGGGCTCCTGTTTCTACGACGGCGACCAGTTGGGGGACGACGCGCGCGGCAATGTCTTTGTGCCGGAGGCGGGCGGCAATCTCGTCGGGCGGCTGAAGCTCACGTCCGGCATCCGGCCGCAGGCCACGCGGTTTTATCCGGAGGAGCAGGAGTTCCTCGCGTCGACGGACGAGCGCTTTCGTCCCGTCAACGCGCGTGTCGGACCGGACGGGGCGCTCTACATCGCCGACATGTACCGCGGCATCATCGAGCACGTGATCTTCATGGTGCCGTGGATCAGCGACCAGGTGCGCGACCGGAAACTCGATGTGGGGCAGGACCAGGGCCGCATCTACCGCGTGGTGAGGGAAGACCGTCCGCTCAACCGCCGGCCACCCGATCTCGCCCGGGCCACCACCGCGGAGCTCGTCCACCATCTGAGCGATGCGACCGGCTGGTGGCGCCTGACCTCGCAACGCCTCCTCGTCGAGCGCCGCGATCCCGCCGCCAAGCCGCTGCTCACCGAGCTCGCCCTCCACGGCAAGGATCCGCTCGGCCGGCTGCACGCGCTGTGGACGCTCGACGGTCTTGCGATGCTGGATGCGGCGACGAAATTTTCCGCGCTCGACGATGCCGATGAACGCGTGCGCGCCGCGGCGTTTCGCGTGAGCGAAACCGGGCTCGGTGCGAAGCAACAGACGGCGTTGATCGCCCGGCTGACCTCGGCGGCCAAGGATCCCAGCGAAATGGTTCGTCTGCAGGCGACGCTCACGGCGAGTTCGCTGGCGCAGCCGGCCGCACTGCCTGTGCTGGCGCGTCTCGCGCGCAGCGGGTCCGATCCGCTGTTCGCCGCGGCGGCGATGACCGGATTGCAGGACCGCGAGCTGGATCTTTGCCGCCTGCTCCTCGCCGAATCGCGCGGGCGTGCGGTGGAGGGCGAACCGGAGAAGCAGGTGTTGAGCCTCGCGGTGCACTGTGTGCTGGAGGGAGCAGACCCGGGACGCGTCTCCGGGCTGTTTGACGCGCTCGCGGAGGCGGGTGGTCCGGAGAACTGGCAGCAGGTCGCGCTGCTGGATGCGATCACGGCGTTTACCACCTCGGCGAAGCGCAACCCCAAGCCGATCGCGCTCGCACGCGAGCCCGCGGTGTTGATCCGGCTGGCCCGCGGGCCGGACCTCGCGATGCGGCAGCGGGCGTATCGGCTGCTGGACCTGTTCACGTGGCCGGGTGCGACCGCCGTCGTGGCGACGGGACCCGAGGCCGCGCCGCTGTCGCCTGCCCAATTGAAACGCATCGAGTCCGGCCGGGAGGTGTTCGGGATGTACTGCGCGCCCTGCCATCAGCCCAATGGCAGCGGGGCGCCCACGCTCGCGCCCCCGCTCGCCGGGAGCGACTGGGTCGCGGGGCCGCCCGAGCGGATCGCGCGCATCGTGTTGCACGGGCTCTACGGTCCGGTGAAGGTCAATGACCAGACGTGGAACCTCGCGATGCCCGGCCTCGGCGCATCGGGCGTGCTCGACGACGAAAAAATCGCCGCGGTGCTCAGCTACATCCGGCGGGCATGGGGCAACTCCGGCAGTGTGGTCGAGCCGTCCCTGGTCGCCTCGATCCGCCAGACGACCGCGGCGCGGACCCTCCCCTGGACGGCCGACGAACTCACCGAGGTCCCCGGCGGGTTGGCCGGGGCTGTATCCGCTAAAGCACTTCCGATCACCCCTCAGTCCTCGGGGGAGATTCTGCTGCCCGCGAGCAAGGCCACGGTCTACGGGATGCGGCTCGGTTACCGGCCGGCGCTCGATGTCCTCGCTCCGTGGACCTGGCGGGAGGACATCGCGGAGTGGCGCGTCGACGTGCTGGCGGGCGGGATGTTCGACGTGTGGGTGAAGCTCGCGGCGGACGACGAATCGGCGGGCGATTTCTTTGTCGTCGAGACCGAGGGCAGCCGGGCGCGCGGCGAGGTGCCATCGACGGGCGACTACGATCATTTCCGCGAACAACGCGCCGGGCGGCTCACGCTGCGTGCCGGCATCAACCGCATCATCCTGCGGCCCGACGGCCCGTTGAAGCGCGAACTCGCCGATGTCCGCGGCGTGCGCCTCGCGCCGTCCGGATCGGCGGGCGGAGGTAAATGATTGTGAAGACCTGCTCCATGCGACCCCGTATGCTCCAAATCCTAGGAATCCTGTTTATCGGCACTCTGCTGGCTTCGCCGGTGCGCGCGGCCGAGGAACGGCCACCGAAGGTCTTTCTGATCGGCGGCTCGACGATGGCGACGTTTCCGGCGACGCGGCCGGTGGTGGGGTGGGGACAGATGCTGCCGACGTTTTTCAAGAACCCGGCACAGGTGGACAACCGCGCGAAGAGCGGACGCAGCAGCAAGAGCTTCATCGACCAGGGGCTCTGGACGGAAGTGATCAACGACATCCGGGCGGGCGATTTTCTGATCATGTGTTTCGGGACGAACGACAGCGCCAACGATCTCTTGCGCCGCACCGATCCGCGCACGGATTTCCGTACCAACCTTGAGCGTTTCGTCCGCGAGACGCGGGCCAAGGGTGCCACCCCGATCATCGCCACTTCGGTGGCGCGCCGGGTGTGGGATGACAAGGGGCAGTTTGTCGAACCACCCTCGGACTATGTTGTCGTGACGCGCGAGGTCGCCGAGCGGGAGAAGACTCCGTTGATGGAGATGCGCGGAAAGACCGTGGAGCTGGAGCGCAGCCTCGGCATCGAGGGATCGCGCGGGCTGCATCTCTACCTGGAGCCGGGGAAATCCGACTGGTATCCCAACGGCGCGAAGGACGACACGCACTACTGTGCCGCGGGGGCGTTGCGCGTGGCGGAGCTGGCTGTGCAGGAAATCCGCCGGCTCCGGCTGCCCATCGCGGACTGGTTGATCGCGCCGGAGGCGGCGGCGGCGAAAATGAAAACGGGTGCGACAGCGCGTCCGTAGCTGGGCGCGCGGGCGCGCCGGCCTTGACGGACGGGCGCATCGGGCGTTTCTCTGGCTGACTCTCCCGATGAAGCGCCGTCAATTTCTGGTTCACGCGGGTGCGGCGCTCACGAGCGCGGCCCTGCTCCCGCAACTCTTGGCCGCGACCGGCGGCCGCGCCCCGCGGATCGTACTGCGGTCGTCGTGGCAGACGGTGAACATCGGCGACATCGGCCACACCCCGGGGGTGCTGGCCCTGATCGAGAAATATCTCCCGGAGGCGGAGGTCAGCCTCTGGCCGATGGATGTGCGCAACGGCGTCGAGGAGATGCTGCGCCGCCGGTTTCCCAAGCTCCGGATCGTCCGGGACAAGGCGGGCGCCTATGAAAACGACTTTCTGCTGCACGGCTCCGGACCTTATCTGACGGCGCACCGGGATGTCGCCGCGTGGAAGAAGGAGACCGGAAAACCCTACGGCATCTACGGCATCACCATGGCGGCGGCGGGGGATCCGGGGCTGAAGATCATGCGCAACAACGGGCTCGACGAGCCGACGCGCGCGCTGCTCGACGGGGCGAGCTTCGTGTTTCTGCGCGACGGCGTTTCGCTGCAGGTGGTCAAGGACGCCGGGGTGCGGTGTCGCCTTTCTCCAGACGCACGGCCTCGAGGAGGGGAAGTTTATCTGTTTCATTCCCAACCTGCGAAACGCGCCGTATTGGAAAGTGAAGGAGAACTATAAGTTCGACGAGGCGAAGCACCGGCGCAACGAGGAGATGAAGGAGCATGACCACGCGCCGTTGCGGGAGGCCATCGTCGCGATCGTGCGGCAGACGCCGATGAAGATCCTCGTCTGCCCGGAGGATTCCACGCAGATGGAAACCGGCAAGGAGCTGCTCGTCGATCCGCTGCCGCCGGACGTGAAGGCGAAGGTGGTGTGGCGGGAGAAATTCTGGCTCACCGACGAGGCGATCAGCACCTATGTCCGTTCGGCGGGGCTGGTGAGCTTGGAGATGCACAGCCCGATCATGTGCATCGGCAACGGCGTCCCGGCCATCGTGTGTCGTTTTGCCGAGCAGACGACCAAGGGCTTCATGTGGCGCAATATCGGCCTGGATGACTGGCTGTTCGACCTCGACCGGCCGGAGGAACTCGCGCGCGTGGTGCCGACGGCCCTCGCCCTGGCGAAAGACCCCGCCGCGGCGAAGGCCAGGGCAGCCAAGGCGCGGACGTATGTGCAGCAGCGCCAACGCGAGACGATGGCGATCCTCGGACGGGCGGCGGTGGCGACGCCCCGCTAGTGTTTTTTGCCTCGGCACCGCGGGCGTTCCCGCGCTGACTTCGGGCAACCCACGGCGAGCTTTCGCCAGCATCTGCGCAGCCGCCGCCGGCTCCCCCGGATACCCTCAGCCCACGGATTTCAGTCACCCCCCCTCCCGCCCATGTCACTCCCCCCCGCCACGCCCCTCACCCGCCGCACCGTCCTCAAACGCGGCCTCGCTGGCATCTTCGCCTACGCGGTCGCCCCGAATTTTTTCCCGTCCTCGCTCTTTGGCAAGAGCGCGCCGAGCAACCGCCTCAACGTCGGCCTCGTGGGCAACGGCCTCATCTGCGCCAGCCACATCGGCACCCTGCTCGGCCGCGATGACTGCCGCATCCTCGCCGTGTCCGACGTCTGGCGCACGAAGGCCGTGAAGGCCCGCGACCGCATCGAGAAATCCTACGCCGCGGAGAAGGACAAGGGCACCTACAAGGGCGTGGACGTCTACGCGAGGTACGAAGATCTCGTCGCCCGCGATGACCTCGATGTGGTGTTCGTCACGACGCCCGACCACTGGCACGCCGCCGTGGCGCGCGCCGCGATGCTCGCCGGCAAGGACGTCTACTGTGAAAAGCCCATCACGCTCACGTTGCGCGAGGGGCGCGTCCTCGTCGACACGGCGCGTCAGCACGGCCGCATTTTCCAGTCGGGCATGCAGCAGCGGTCCAACGCCTCGTTCCGCAAGGCCGCCGAGCTCGTCCGCAACGGCCTCATCGGCGACATCACGCGCATCCGCACCAAGCTCGGCGAGTTTCCGCTGCCCGCCGCGCTGCCGGCCCAGCCGATCCCGCCCGACCTCGATTACGACCGCTGGCTCGGCCCGACCCCGTGGCGGCCCTACAACGAGAAACGCATCCTCGGCAACTACGGCGGCGGCTGGCGCTGTTTCCTAGAGTACGGCGCCCGCAAGAACGGCGATTGGGGCGCGCACCATTTCGACATCATCCAGTGGGCCCTCGGCATGGATGACTCCGGGCCGGTGGAATTCATCCCCAAGGGCTTCGAGGGCGCCCCGTATCAGACCCACGTGTACGCCAACGGCGTGCGCGTCGAGCGCTACGAGGACGGACTCAAGTCGATGATCGAGTTCACCGGGAGCAAGGGCACCGTGTGGGTCTCGCGCAACGACGAGTTCGAGACCAACCCGCCGTCGCTGGCGACGCGCCGTCTGCGCGGCGAGGAGGTCCATCTCTACGCGAGCGACAACCACCACAGTGACTTCTTCTCGTGCGTGCGCACCCGTCAGCGTCCCATCTGCGACGTCGAGATCGGCCATCGCACCGCCAGCGTCTGCCACCTGAGCGGCATCGCGGAAAAACTCGGCCGGGCCATCCGCTGGGACCCGGCCAAGGAGGAAATCATCGGCGATCCCATCGCCTCGCGCCTGCTCGACCGCCCCCGCCGCGCGCCCTATGCGCTACTCTGAACGCCGGCGGCGCGACGGCCGCCGTCGCTCCGGCTTCGTCCGCACCCGCGGCCGAACCCGTTCCGCTGCAGGACCTGGATTATTCCGGCGACCAGTCCTCGCTCGTTACGCTCGATCGCGACCTCAACGCCGCCGGGACCGACGTCAAAAAACTCGCCGCGATTGAAACCCGCCTGCTTACGCTCCTGCGCCGGACGGACGGTTCCATCGCGTCGCGCCAGGCGGCGTGCCAGCGGCTCGGCACCGTGTTTGCCGCGGGGGGCCCGCCCAGCACCGCGGCACTCGGGGTGTTGAAAACCATGCTGGTCGATGAGCGGGAGTCGGACATCGCCCGGCTCGCCCTGGAGCCCGCCCCTGGCGCGGAAGTCGATGCCGCGTTGATCGACGCGCTCGGCAAGACCACAGGCCGCACGCGGATCGGAATCATCTTGAGTCTCACCCGTCGCGCGCCGGCCTCGGCCGTGCCCGCGCTGGGCACGCTGCTCGCCGACAAGGACGCCGCGACCGCCGCTGCCGCCGCCACCGCGCTCGGCCAGGTCGGCAACGCCGCCGCACTTGCGGCCCTGCGCACCGGCCCTGCTACGGGCGCGGTGTTCGAGGCCAAACTCTCCGCCGCCCGCAAACTGCCCGCCGCCGATGGCCTCGTGCTGCTCACCGAGCTTCAGCGCGACGGCAGCCTCGCCCCGCACCAGCGCGCCGCCGCCTTCCGTGGCCTCTTGGATCTCGATCCCGCCGCGGCGCCGGCCCGCATCGCCGAGGTGCTCGCCGTCGCCGACTGGACGCCGAAGCAGGCCGCCTTGGAATCGGTCGTCGACTCCCGCGCTCCGGGCCTCGTGCCGGCGCTCGCGGCCAAACTCTCATCGTGGGATGTGCCCACGCAGATCGCCGCCCTTGAGGCCCTGGCCCGCCGGGGGGAGCCGGCGGCAACGCCCGCCCTAGTCGCCGCGAGCAAACATGCGGATGCCAAGGTCCGCGCCGCCGCACTCGCGGCGCTGGGCTTCATGCCAGGAGACCGGAAACTGGTCGCGTTGCTCGCGACCGTCTCGGCCGGAGAAAATTTTGACGATGCCAAGACCGCCCGGGCGAGCCTCGCGCGGCTCAACGGCCCGGGCGTGTCCGAGGCGGTGCTCGCGGGCGCCGAGAAAGGCGACGCGGCGAAACGCGCCGTGTTCATCGAGCAACTCGCATCCCGCAACCTCACCGAGGCGCTGCCGTTTCTACGGGCGTGCCGGAAAGAGCCCGACGCCGCCATCCGCATTGCCGCGGTCGGCGCACTCGGCGATCTCGCGCCTGTGGCCGATCAGGCGTTCGTCCTAGACTGGGCCTCCGGCGCGACCGACGCCGCCGAGCAGGCCCGCGCCCTGCGCGCCGTGGTCTCGGTGACCCTGCGCGATCCCGACGCCGCCAAGCGGGCCCTCCCCATCTATGCCGCGCTCGAAAAGGCTGCTCCGGCGCAGGCCGTCCAGCTCATGCCGCTGCTCTCCCGCCTTGGCGGCAAGGCCAGCGCCGAATGTGCCGCGCGGCTCGCCAGCGGGGCGGATGCCACCGTGGCCGACGCCGCGACCGGGACGCTCACCCGCTGGCCCGATAATACAGCGCAGGCCTCCCTGGTGACCGTGGCCGCGAAGGCTAAGGTCGAGTCCGCCCGCAAGAGCGCGGGTCAGGCGGCCCTTCGCTATTTCGAGCGCAACCGCGAGGTCTGGTCCGCGGCGCAGACCGCGCAGGTGTCGCAACTCCTCGACGGCGCCTCCGACGCCGCACTGCGCAAGGGCCTCGTCGTACTCCTGCATCGTGCCTCCGACAAGGACGCGCTCGCGCTCGCGAAGAAGCTGCAGGCCGAGCCCGCGCTCGCCGACGCGGCCAAGGCGGCCGAACTCTGCATCGCCGCCAATCTCTCCGGTCCGCCCGCGGTGCGCGTCTCGGAAGGGGAAATTTCGGCGAAGAACCTCTTCGACGGAAGAACCTCCACGCAGTGGCGCGTGCCCGTGACTTCCGATCAATGGGTCGAGGTCGATTTCAAGCGTTCCCGCCCGCTGCACCGCCTGACGCTCGACGAGACGGGTCGCACCGGAGACTTTCCGGAGCGCTATGAAGTTTTTGTCACGGACGATCTTGAAAAGCCCGGCAAGCCGGTCGCCTCGGGCGCCGGCCAGCGCAACCGGACGGTCATCGACCTGCCGGCCGGCACCGGCGGCCGTTACGTGATCATCAAGAATACCGCGGAACGCCCCGACGGCACCTGGGCGATCTGCGAACTTTTTGTCGACTGATCCGCGGGCGAGATAGCCGACACAGAGTTTGCTGACAGGGCAGGGAGCGACGGACGCGGGCGTGGCACGCTTCCGGCTTGGCGAGATTTGCCAATCACTCCCCGCCTATGAAATTCCTCCGCGCCTGTGCGGTCGCCCCCGGGGCGGTCGTGCTGCCTGCGGCAGACGGTCTGCGTGCTGTTCGGTCCGCGCGCCATTCCTTCCGCCGTTTCACCGTCTTTGCTTTCTCCGTCGTTGCGTTTGCCTCCTCGGCGGGCGCGGTCGAGATTCCCTACGACCATCATGTGCCGTTTACGCCCGAGACGGCGATCCTTGGACATTTCTCCGTCACGAAGAAGCCCGTGCTCACCGTCAAGTCGGGCGCGATCGTCCGGATCGACGGCGGCGGCGGCGCGCGCTGGCGCGAAGACGATCCCGACAAGTGGCTCAAGGAAAACGACATCCCTCTGACCATCGCGACCTCTGCCGCTCTGGCGGAGACGGTCAAGGTACTGGCTGAAACCAAGAACCGACTTCCGGCCGGGCCCGGCAGCACGGGCGGTGGCCATATGCTCGTGGGCCCCATTTTCATCGAGGACGCCGCGCCCGGCGACTCTCTGGAAATCCGCATCCTCGATGTGACGCCCCGCATCCCCTATGGCACGGTGAGCACGCGGCCCGGCAGCGGCGGCATCCCCGATCTCGTGCCGCGCCCGTGGACCCGCGTCGTGCACCTCGATCTGAAGCGCAATGCGGGGGTGTTCGACAAGCGCACCGAGGTCGCGCTCGCGCCCTTCATGGGGGTGATGGCGACCTGCCCGGCCGACTCCGAGGGGCCTGATCGCAAATCCGGCCCGCCGGGAAATTTCGGCGGCAACCTCGACTGCAAGGAACTCGTCGCCGGCTCCACGCTGTACCTGCCGGTGTTTCAGAAGGGCGCGTTGTTCTACACTGGCGACTCCCATGCGGGGCAGGGCGACGGCGAGATCACCGTCAACGCCATCGAGACGGCGAATGTTTGCACGCTCCAATTCATCCTCCACAAGGGTAAGAAGCTGAACGCGCCGCGGGCGGAAAACGCCACCCACTATATGTCCTTCGGGCTCGACCCGGTCCTCGACAAGGCGATGCGCATGGCGATCACCGAGACGATCGACTTTCTGAAGGAGCACCGGAAGTACGATTTCTTCGAGGCCTTCACGCTCGCGAGCATCGGCGTCGACTTCCGGGTGACCCAGGTCGTGGACGGCACGCAGGGCATCCATTCGATGATCCCGAAGAAAATGTTTTTGGATGAAACCGACCAGTATTGGTACCGCGCCAAGTAAGCCAGAGCACCCAACATCATGAATTTTACGCCCAGCATTTCCTCCCGCTCGCGGACCGTGGCGCTCGCCTCGGCGCTGCTCGCCCTCACCGTCGCCGCCCGTGCGCTGCCGCCCGAGCCGAAGTTCGACGTGCTCGTCCCGCTCAAGCCGGAGAACGTGTCGCTCGGGCATTTCCCCTACGACGTCGCGCCCATCCTCACGGTTAAGTCCGGCACGAAGGTGAAGATCGACGGTGGTGGCGGCGTCCGCTGGGGCGATGGCGACCCCGCGGCCTGGCTCAAGGAAAATGGCATCAAGGAGACGCTGGCCGAGCTGCCCGCGCTCACCGAGAGCATGGCGGTAATCAAGTCCTCCCGCCGTGCGCCGCCCGCACCGCCTCCGCCCGGTGTGGCGGCCGCTGCAGCGACTGCCAGTGGCGGCGGGCACACGCTCGTCGGCCCCATCGCGATCGAGGGCGCGGAGCCCGGCGACTCGGTGGAGATTCGCATTCTCGATGTGCGCCCGCGCATCCCCTACGGCTTCGTCTCCACGAGCCCGGGTCGCGGCGGCATTCCCGATCTCGTCCCGCGTCCGTTTGCGCAGATCGTCAAGCTGGACACGAAGCGTGACGTCGCGATCTACGAAGAGGGCGTGGAGGTGCCGCTGCGTCCGTTCATGGGCGTCATGGCGTTGCAGCCTTCGGATGCCGAAAAACCGCTGCGCCGTTCGAGCGCCCCGGGCAATTTCGGCGGCAATCTCGATCTCAAGGAACTGGTGTCGGGCGCGACCCTTTACCTGCCGGTCAACCAAAAGGGCGGACTCTTCTACACGGGCGACTCGCACGCCGCCCAGGGCGACGGCGAGGTCACGATCACCGCGGTCGAGACGGCCAACAGCTGTGTGCTGCAGTTCATCCTGCACAAGGGGAAGACCCTCAAAAATCCGCGCGCCGAGAACGCCACGCACTTCATCTCCATCGGCCTCGATCCCGACCTGAACAAGGCGATGCGGCAGGCGATCACCGAGACCATCGACTACCTCGGCGACATCAACGGCTACGACTTCTTCAAGGCGTTCACGCTTTCGAGCATCGGCGTGGATTTCCGGGTCACCCAGGTCGTCGACGGCACGCAGGGCATCCACGGCATGATCCCGAAGGCCATCTTCAAGAAGAAGAAATTCCCCTACTGGTATCAGGCTCCCTGAGCCGCACGTCCCTCCCATGGCACTTTTCTCCTCGTCACTCGTGGTGCGCTCCGGCCTCGCGCTGGGCGCGGCGCTCGCCTTGTTCACCGCCTCGGCCCCGGCCAAAACCTTCGACCTCGCGACTGCCACCGCGCTCGACATCCAGGCCGCGATGGATGCCGGCGCGCTCACCTCGGAAAAGCTCGTCACGCTCTATTTGGCGCGCATCGCGGCCTACGATCAGGCCGGACCGAAGCTCAACACCATCATCACCCTCAACGCGAAGGCGCTGGAGACCGCGCGCGCCCTCGATGCGGAGCGCAAGGCTAAGGGTCCGCGCAGCCCGTTCCACGGCGTACCGCTCTTCATCAAGGACAACTATGACACCTACGACCTGCCGACGACGGGTGGCTCGCTCGCGCTGAAAGGCACGCTCGCCCCCGACGATGCGTTCACCGTCGCGAAACTGAGCGCCGCCGGGGCCATCATCCTCGCGAAGGCGAACCTCGATGAGTTTGCACGCGGCGGCACGGGCACGAGTTCGCTCGGCGGCCAGACGCTCGACCCGTACGTCCTCGACCACACGCCCGGCGGATCTTCGGCCGGGACGGGCGCGGGTGTCGCCGCGCTGTTTGCGCAGGCCGGGACCGGCACGGAGACGGGTTCGTCGATCCGCAGCCCCTCCAGCAACAACAACCTCGTGGGCATCTCGCCGAGCGAGGGGCTCGTGAGCCGCGACGGAATCCTCCCGATTTCGTTCACGCTCGACCGCGGCGGTCCGATGGCGCGCAACGTCACCGATGCCGCGATCATGCTCGAGCTGATGGCCGGTCTCGATCCCGCCGACCTCACGACGAAACGCGCCGCCGGCAAGAAGCCCGCCAAGGGTTATCTTCCTGTCCTCAACAAGGACGCGCTCAAGGGGGCGCGCATCGGCGTGCTCCGCGATCTCGCGATGCCGGGTCCGGACTTCAAAGACTGCCTCGCGGTGTTTGAGACCGCTGTGGCCGATTTGAAGAAGGCCGGCGCGATCCTCGTCGATCCGCTCAGCACGGGCACCGATCTCTCCGCTCTGCTGCGCGACGTGAACATGAGCGATCCAGAGTATCGCGCCGGGCTCAACGCC
>JAPLTR010000701.1 GCA_026398065.1 Verrucomicrobiota bacterium
GCGGCGGCGTCGAGGCGCGGCATGATCGTGCGCTGGATAAGCGGGCCGCCGAAGGGCGTGAGCGCGAGGCAGACGAAGAAAAACCACGCGGCGCGACTGCGCGTGCCAAGGAGCGCGAGAAAGGCCTCGGTGAGTCCGAGCACGACGAGCCAAGGGGCGACGGAGCCGAGGGTGGTCAGGGTTCCGGCGGCGACGGTGGCTGGGTCGGGGCGAAGCAGGAGATTGAAGGCGTTGACGAGAGCGGATGTGGCGAAACCGAAGGCGGCGAGCCGCAGGCCGCGACGTCGTCGGTCCCCAGCCGGGGCCAGCCACCAGAAGAAGCCGGCGCCGGTGGCGAGCAGGGTGGTGATGACGACGCGCGTGACGAGGGTGGTGATTGGCAGCGGGGCGAACAGGGCGAGGATCACGGAGCCGGCGGGGACGACGTGGAGCCAGCGGGAAAGTGGGGGAGCCCCGAGGGGCCAGGCCAGGCGGCGCAGGAACTCAAGGAGGACCGCGATCATCGCGATCCGGTAGCCGAGGCCCGGCGGCGACTCGATGACGCTCGCCTGATTTCCCGTGAGCTGGGAGAGGGTGGTCCGGATCGCCTCGCCGAAGCCCGCGCAAAGCGCGAAGGCGACCAGCCACCAGACGCCGCGCCGGCCGACGACCTCGGGCACGGCGCTCCACGCGACAAACATCCATCCGAGTCCCCCGAGGAAAATCAGGTAACTTTCAGGGAAGGTGTTCATGGATTAGGAGACATACTACCGGAGGTGCTCCGGGCGGGCATCGGCCTGCGACCCTGAGACCGGGGTAGGGGCGCTTCCTACGCGGTCAGCCACCCCCATGCTCGCGAATCCAGTGTGCGGCGCGGGCGGTGAGGGCGGCGGCGGAGTCGAGACCGAGTTTGTTTTTGATGTTCTCCCGATGGGCTTCCACGGTCTTGATACTGACACCGAGTTTTTCGGCGATGATGCGCGTGGGCAGCGCGTGGCCTACGAGGCGAAAGACCTGCAGTTCGCGGTCGGTCAGCTGGGCCTCGGCCCCAGTGGATCTGCGGCCATGGCCGGTGAGCGCGCCCAGGACGCTGGCGGAGACGCGGGGCGAAATGGCGATGCCTCCGGCGGCGGTATCCCGGATGGCGCGGAAGAGGGTGGCGACGGGTTCACGCTTCATCACGTAGCCGTGGGCTCCGGCGCGAAGGCATCGTTCGGCATAGACGTCCTCCGGGTGGAGGGAGAACACGACGATGCGCAATTCCGGATAAAGGGTGACGAGATCCTTGATGAGGGCGAGGCCGTCGTCTTCGGCGAGCATGAGGTCCATCACGAGCACCTGGGGCGGAGTGCGTTCGACCAGTGCGCGGGTCTCGCGAGCCGATCCGGCCTGACCGACGACGGTAAAGCCGCCCTCGCCGGCAAGCAGGGCGGCGAGGCCCTCGCGCATCACCGGGTGATCCTCGGCCACCGTGACGGTCAGGCGGTTCGTCCCGGCGCTGGCGGCGTGCGACATCGGGCGACGTAATCAGCTCAGGGTCGGAGGGCGCAAGCGCGAAGCCGTCGGGGTGTCCGGCGCCGGCCGGATCTAAGGGTGGCCCCTATGGGTGCTTCGGGGAGCGCGCCCGATGCGGGGCCGGGGGGATCTGGGTAGGCTGAGCCCGTCGCTACCTCCCGTCCCCCGTCCCTCCGCCAAAGACAATCCCATGAAAACGATCCCGCTCCTCACTTTCTCCCTCGCCCTTGTCTCGCTTGGAGCGTCCACCGCCCGCGCCACGATGTTCACCGTGATCGACCTGGGCCTGGCCGACGGCACCTCCACCCGGGCGACCGGAGTGAACAACTCGGGCACGGTGGTCGGTAATATCTTTGGCGATACACGGGCCGACGGCACCGCCACCACCTCGGGGTTCCGCTATTCGTATGCGGGCGGCCTGATGGAATCGCTGCGGTACGACACGGCGAATCCCGACCCGGGCTCGCCATATGGCCCGATCCTCCATCACCAGCGGATGGCCTATGCGATCAACAATGCCGGCCAGATCGCCGGAGCCATCGATGTCAACGGCTGGTCCGCCGGCGGTGCGGCGGCGGCGAGCGTGGGGCCCTTCGCCACGGTGACGAACCCCGACAACTCGACCACGTTCTTTCCGGTCTATGCGCCGGAGACGAACCTCGCGGCCTCGTCGACCGCGTATGCCATCAACGCCAGCGGGCAGATCGCGGGACTGCGCATTCCGACCGGCACGGACAGCAGCGGCTTCACCACGTACGAGAACTACGGCACGGCCAAAGGCATGAACGACGCGGGCACCGTGGTGGGCTTCGACGGGAACTTCAAGGGCTTCGTTTCCTCCGGCGGCGTGACGACCCAAATTGCCCAGCCGCTCGGCGGCCGGTCCGACCAGAACTTCTCGGCGAACGACATCAATAACAACGGCCTGATCGTGGGCACGGCGGCGAACGCCAGCTTTAACCGACACGGTTTCAGCATCAACGCCGCGGGGGTGATCGTTGACATCGGACTGTTGAATTTCAGCCAGAGTGCGGCGCTCGCGGTGAACGACGCCGGCCAGATCGTGGGCAATGCAGACTATTTCGAACGGATTGCAGGGCGCAACGTGGTCTCCAAGCACGCGATTCTCTACACGCAGGAGACCGGGATCATGGACCTGAACAGCTATTTCATCGGCACGGGCAACATGACGCTGACCGAAGCGACGGCCATCAGTGAAAACGGCTTCATCGCGGGCTACGGCCGCTATGCCGACGGGATCGACCATGCGTTTCTGCTCGTCCCGGCCACGCTGAGCTCGTCCGTCCCCGATGGGGGCGGTACGGCAGCACTGCTGCTGCTGGCACTCGTGGTTCAGGTCGCAGTGCGGCGCGGCGCCGCGACGCGCGCAGTGGTCGAATCACGCTAACTTCCGATCCGAACCCTTCATGAAATCAACAATCCGCCTGCTCCCACTCCTCGCGTTCTCCATGCTCGCCTCCGCCACCCATGCGGGGACCATTGCGCTCTCGGTTACCCCTCTCCCGGGCGCAACCGGCACCCATATCGGCGATTCGGGCGTGATCGGCTGGAGCTTCACGGCTAACAGCAATCTCACGGTAACGGACCTCGGATTCTATGATTTTCGCGGCAACGGATTCGTCGAGAGCCACTAGGTGGGGATATGGGCGGATGGCGGTGCGCTGCTCGGCTCGGCGTTGGTCACGACCGGAGACGCTCTGCTGAACGGGTTTCGCTACACGGCGGCGGCACCGATCCAATTGTCCTCGGGCCAGACCTATGTGATCGGGGCGTGGACGAGCACGAACGAAGCGTTTCTGAGCACGTTTTTCGGCAATCCCAGTCTTGCGAGTTACTCGACCTCGGCGGAGGTCACCTACGTGAACAATCGCCTGGCCTACGGCGCGGGTACACTGGTGCGACCGGACGATTCCGCGCTTGGTCAAACTGGACGCTTTGGCCCCAACTTCCAATACACCGTGACGGCCGCAGTGCCTGACCAAGCGGCGACGTTTCCCCTGCTCGGTTTGGCGGCCTTGGTGCTGGCTTCGATCCGGCGGACTGCCGGGCGTGCCGGCCGTCAGACAGTGGTCGCGTCAGTCAGGCGATGACCCCGGGACGGTTGCCGGGCCGATATGACGCGGGGACGGCGTCTGCTCGGCGGCCGCTGCTTGGGCAGGGGCCGGGGCGGACTTGGCTTTTTGCGTAGTGATGATCGCGACGGCCGTGACGATGACAGCGGAGGCGACAAGGGTCCTTGGTCCGATGGGCTCGTGGAGCAGGAGCCAGCCGAGGAAGACGGCCACGATGGGATTCACGTAGGCATAGGTGGAGACGCGTGCGGGGGTGCTGTGCTTCATGAGCCACACGAAGGTCGAAAAGCCAACGAGCGAGCCCATCCCGATGAGGTAGGCAAACGCGCCCCACGCGCGCGGAGGGATCGCGGCAAGATTGAGCGCGGCAAAGTCGCCGTGAATGATCGCGACAAGCAGCAGCGAGGTGCCACCCCCGAGCATCTGGAGTGAGGCGGCGACAATGGAGTCGGCCCCATGCTTCGAGTGACGCGAGTAGATCGAGCCGACGCCCCAGGATGCGCAGCCGAGGAGGATGGCGGCGACGCCACCGAGGTGAAGGCCACCGTGGCTGGTGTTTTCCCACGGTGCGGCCAGCCAGGTGACACCCGCGAAACCCAGGAGGAGGGCGAAGGCGGTGGTCGCGCCGGGGCGTGTGCCGCCGGGCCAGGCCCACTCGGTGAGGACGATGAAGAGCGGGCCGATGCCGATGAGCAGAGCGGTGATGCCGGAGGGCACGTATTGCTCCGCCCACACCACCGCGCCGTTGCCGCCGAGGAGGAGGAAGGTGCCGATGATGGCATTGGCGCGCCACTGACGGGCGGTGGGCCAGGCGGCGCCGCGGAGCTTCAGTACCGTGAAGAGGATCGTGCCGGCGGTGAGGAAGCGCGCGGCAGCCATGAGGAACGGCGGCATCGACTCGACGGCGACGCGGATTCCCAGGTATGTGCTCCCCCAGATGAGATAGATCGCGGCGAAGGCGAGGATGAGGGCGGTGCGGGAGGGCGTGGTATTCAAGCGAGCACGGGTAGGCGGAGCGAGGAGAGACAGGAAGCGTTCCCGTGAGAAAGCCGCTCCGATTTACAGCTGCTTCTTCGCGAGATCGCCGAGGGTGTGAAGGGCGGTCTCGATGGTGTCGCTCCAGGGCAGGCCGCAGTTCATGCGGAGGCAGTTCTTGTAGCGTTCCTTCACCGAGAAGAGCGCGCCGGGGGCGATGCTGATCTTGTGCCTGAGTGCGTCGCGGTGGAGCCGGAGCGTGTCGACGCCGGCTGGCATCTCGATCCAGAGCACGAAGCTGCCCTCCGGGCGGCTGAGGCGCGTGCCCTCGGGAAAGTGGCGAAGGATCGTCTGCGAGAAGAGATGGAGCTGGCTGTGGTAGGCCCGGCGAATGGAGCGGAGGTGGTGGTCGTAGCCGCCGTTGCGGAGGAAATCGGACACGGTCTTCTGCAGCACGACGGGCGTGCCGAGCGTATTGGTAAACTTGAGACGGCGGACGCGCTCCAGGTAGCGGCCCGGCGCGCACCAGCCGACGCGCAGAGAGGGTGCGAGGGTCTTGCCGAAGGAGCTGCAGAGGAGCACGCGGCCGTCGGTGTCCCAGGCCTTGAGCGGCTTGGGGCGGCGCTCGCCGAAGTGGAGGTCGCCGTAGATGTCGTCCTCGATGGCAGGCACGTCGAACTCGGCCAGAATCTTATAGAGCTTCTCCTTGTTCTCGTCGGGCATGCAGGAGCCGAGCGGGTTGGAATAGCTCGGCATGACCATGAGGGCCTTCACGTTGTTGTTCGCGAGGGCGTCGCGGGTGGCGTCGAGGCAGATGCCGGTGCGCGAGCCGGTGGGGATTTCCACAACCTTCAGGTTGAGGGCCTGGAGAGTTTCGAGGAAACCGAAGTAGGTGGGCGTCTCCACGGCCACGGTGTCGCCGGGCTTGGTGACGGCGCGAAGCGAGAGATTGAGCGCCTCGGTGCAGCCGATGGTGACGACGACGAACCGCAGGCGGTGGCATAGCGGCCGAGCAGGGCGGGATCGTTGCGGCCGACGGCGGCGAGGATGCGTGCGAGCTTCTTGGTGGGAAACAGCGAGTGGTGCGGGCACGCGGCGCCGAAGGGCACGTAGCTCGGGTCGGCGGCGAGCATGAGGACTTCGGCGGTAAGGTCGTTGACGCCGACGTGGCTGGCCTTGGCCATCGGCTTCGCCATCCGGGGCTCCAGCGCCTCGCTGGGAAGCCGCGGGCGCACATAGTATCCGGACTGGGGACGGGCTTCGACACAGCCGCGGTTTTCCAACAGGGTATAAGCCTGGAGCACGGTGGAGATGCTCACGTCACGCTGAAGGGACATGCGGCGAACCGACGGCAGCCGGTGGCCCGGGCGCAGCGTGCCCTGGTCGATGAGCTGCTCAAGGGAACGCGCGAGCTCGACATAGAGCGGCGCGGCGGCGGGAGCGGTGAGCGTTTGGATCATGGCGGGAATCGTAGAGGACCGTAAATCGGGGACGCTGAGATTACGGAAAAGGGCGGCCGGCTAGCAGGAGTAGCCGGTACAGTTTGCCACCAGTACAGTTGGAGCAAGGGATGGAGTGTGACCATGACAATCTGGCGTGGGACATTGACAGGATCAGAGGATTGCGGCGGGGTGGCGGGATGAACGAGACGGAGGAATTTTCGCGGCTGGTGAGCGCGCTGCTCGGAAGGTTTTTCGCCCAGAACGGACGTGGCGCTCCGTCCGGCGCGGAAAGCGCGGCGTTGGCCGCGCGGCTGTGGGCGCTCGTCGCGGAGCGGGGTCTGCCCCGGCCACTGGCGGCGGGCGAATGCGGGGCACCGGGCGGGATGAGCGAGGACGAGTGCGCGCCGCTCGTGGCGCGGGTGCTCGGCGACGGCGAGCGGGACGAGTTGCTGGCGAATGCGGTGAAACAGCTCGTGAAGGCGTGCTTTTATCCGGAGTTCACAATGTGCCGGGACTCGTATCGCGAACCGACGAAGGACGGCGGGTGCAAGCGGCAGGAGCTCGAGCGTGTGCGCGGACGGGTGAGCGGGGCGCACTGTGTGGACTGCCCGCACTGGGTGGCGCTGACGGCGGAGCAGAACGCCGAACTGCTGGCGCGCGAGTGGCGCGTGGGCGGAGCGGAGGTTTTTGCCGCGAATCGCGGGGTTTTTCTGCCGGAGGATTTCCGGGCGCTGCGGCAATGGCTGCACGCGCGAGCCCGGTTCGGACAACGCGCCTAAGCGGAGAGCGCCACGAGGCGCGCGCCGAGTGGGGCGAGAAGGGTGGTGAGCCGCTGGGCGTGACTGGGCACCGGCGCGCCAGTCGTATAGGTGTGGAGGCCGGAGAGGAGGAATTTCTCGGCGGCGAGCCACTGGGCGAAGTCGAGGAGTTCCTCGTGCGGAAAGGCGGTGGCGTCCCAGGCGAGGGCGAACCCGTCGGCGATGGCGAGGGCGGCACCGAGGGCGCGGGCGTCGGAGACCGGCACGAGCAGGGTGATGGCGCGGAGGCGTTCGTCGGGCTGCGTCAGGCGGGCGAGGGCCGAGCGGACGGCGGCGATCGAGACGGGCGAACCGGCGGCGAGGAGGATCGGGGCGGGCAGGGCGTCGCTCGGATGGGCGAGCGTGCCGAGATCGACGCCGCCGAGGAGACCGGCGACACCGGGGTAATTGGCCGGAGTCTCGAGATTGAGGACGTAACCGAGCGAGGGGAATAGGGAGCACTCGACGAGGAGGTCGCCGACGAGGTCGCGGCCGGCGGGGGCGCGGAGGAATGCGGGCAGCGAAGGGTCGTTGAAAAACAGACAGGTGATGGTCGGCGGGGCGAGGGACATGGCAGGCTCAGGCTTTCAAGCGGGCGATGATGGTCTCGGCGGTCTCGCGGCCGAGCAGGGGCGCGACGGTATCGAGGCGTTCGGTCGCGGTGATGACGAAGGTGCACCGGGGCGCGCCGCGGCGGACGCAGGCGACCTCGAGGCAGCCGAGTTGCTCCCCGCTGATGTGCTCGAAGAAACCCTGGAGGAGGCCGGCGGGGTAGGCGTCGACGAAGTCGTACGCATCGACGAGGATCTCGGCGAAATAGCTGTGGGTGAGATGGGCGACCACGAGACCATGCTCAGGGGCGTCGGAGAGATCGACCTTCAGCAGGCCCCAGCCGTGCGCCGTGAACGTGCGCTCCAGAAAAGTCATGGAGGTCTCAAGGGGAAGTTCCCCGAGGGTGGGCTGGCCCAGGCGGGCGGACTCGCGGTCGAGGGAGACGGCAAGCTCGCGGCCGCAGGAGCGGCCGGTGCGGGAGAGGATGTCGCGCCATGCGCCCGGTTTCTCGCGGAGCAGGACGTGATGGATGGCACGGGTGAACTCGTGGGCGGCGTAAACGACGCGCGCACCGGCCGGGTCGGTCACGGTGCCGGTCCCCGCTTCGGCGGCAAAGGCCCCCGGGTCAAAGAGGTGGTCGAGGCCCGAGGCGGGAGCAGAATTGTCAGGAGGAGGCATCGCGGCGGGCGGTCACTTTTTCCAGGGGATTTTCTTGAAGAGGTTGGCTCCCGTTGTGGGGGGCGCGGGCGGGGGCGCGGCCTGAGCGGTGACCGGCGTGGCGTCAGCCATGGGAGCAGGTGCTGGCGGGGTCGGGGCGGGCGGAGGAGGTGCTGCTGGAGCGGCCACGGAGGCGGGGCGGGCGCCGGGGGCCGGGGCGGCGGCCAGTGCGGCGGCGAGCAGGCGGGTAAATTCCTCCGCGCGGGCGTAGTGGGTGTCGTTCCAGGAAGGCATCGTGGGGCGGGGTTAAGAAAGGCGGCGACGGATTTCGTCGGGGGCGACGCGCTGTCGGCGCCACGACTCCGCCTCGTCGACCTGGGGGGCGGGGCCGACCACGAAGCGGCAGGTTGGGGCGCCGGTGGCCGCGCATTGGAATTCCACGGCGTGGCGTTCGAGACGTTCGAAGAAACTGAGCGCCCCGGCGAAGAGCCCGGCGTAGAGATGGCAGCAGGGTTGCGTGGTGCCGGCGAACTGTGGGGCGACCACGCTCTGGCGGAGTTCGACGAACGCGAAGCCTCGGGTGAGGGACGAGAGGTCGAGAGTCCAAGCGCCCCAGCCGGTGGCGCCAAAGGGGGCCCACCAGCGGTCGAGGACGAACTTTGCGTCCATCTGCCAGAGGTCGAGGTTGGCGCCGCCACCGAATTCCTCGCCCAGTTGACGGCTCAGGCGGACCATTTCCTGAAGGGACCATTCGTATCCGAACTTGTAAAGGCTGTGGCGGGTGCCATCGGCGGGAGGTGGCCCGAGTTCCGCCGAGAGATAGCGAAAGAAGACGCCGGGGAGGACGGCGGCGCGCTGGCCGTCGGGCAGGCGAACCGCTCCTTCGGCGGGAAGTGCGTGGATCAATCCTCCGCGGGCAGGCCGGCGGCCATCGCTATTCGGACGGGGAGACATGGAGCGTGAGTGAAAGGAGTTGAGCGGAATCCGACAGGGATCGGTGCGAGGCGCACGTGTCGGTGTCGGGGCATCAGGTGGTTGCGTGTGCGCCGAAGGGTGCGCAGCCCGGCGCGCGACTCAAGGGGATTGCGCGGATCGCGAGCGGGGAGAATTACGGCGCTGAGGCGGCTTCGGCGACTGACAGGGACTCGGCTAGGCGCTTGCTGAAATCGTAGGCGCCGGCGACCGTTCGGAAAACACTGCGACCGGTGAGGCCCGAGGGACGGTTGGGCGCTGTGGCGACCTTGGGGGCCGCGGCTGGCACCGGCGCAGGGGTGCTAGGCTCCGTGACTGGCTTCACGGCAACGATGGGAGTGGCCCGCATCGAGAAAGGCGGCGGGGTTTCCTCGACGGGGACCGGCGCACGGACAATCGGGGCGGGGGCGGGTGCGACGGAGGTCCGGCCGGGGTCTCCGAGCACTTTTTGGAGGGCAGCTTCCAACGCAGGCACACCGAGCTCGGCGCCGGGCTTGGCGTCAAGGGCGAGCTGAAGCGTGCGTGATAGATCGGCATAGTTGCCGGGCCATTCCTGTTCCTCCAGCCAGGCGGCGGCGGTGGGGCTGAGCGCCGGGGATTTGGCGGATTTGGCCGCAGCCGAGAACTGGTCGAGGAGCTGGCGGGTGTGAAGGAGGATGTCGCCGCGGAGCTCGCGGAGTGAAGGCACGTCGACGGCGAGAGAACTGACCTTGTAAAAGAGTGTCTCGTCGAAGGTGCCGGCGTCGGCCAGTTCGGAGAGATGGCAGGCGGCGGCGAGCACAAGGCGAAAGCGCCGGGCAAACGGCAAAAACACGTCGCGGCTGGAGGTCAGCGTCTGGAGGACGGCCTGCTGGTCGGGGGATAGCGACTCGACCCCGGTGACGATGAGCGTGCCGGCGTCCTGGGAAAGGAGCGTGGGGGCGAGAACCTCGATCAGGTGCCGGGTCTCGAACTTGGCGGCGGGGCACACCATGACCGGCCCTTCGCGGAAAACCGAGATCGCGGCGAGGTCGCGGGCGATGAGCTCGAAGGGCGTGCCAGGCCCGCCCTGAAGGAGCAGCGCCGAACGGAAATCGCGGACTTTCCAGAGACGGTGAGTGAATTCCCGGAAGGCTTCGCACTGTCCGGGAAAAAAACGAGGTGTGTAGGCGAGTTCGCCGGCGGCAGGGCCGACGGGAGCGGCGGGAGCGGCGCCGCGGCGGGCGTCGGGCACGGGCGCACCGGAACCCTTGCCTGGCAGCGCGGCCTCGCGGGAGCCGGTGCGGCTGAGGGTCTCGTTAATCTTTTCGAGGAGGGTTTTGGGGTTGGCAGGCTTATTGAAGATGCCGGCCACCCCCTCGCGGCTCAGTTTGATGGCGAGTTCCAAGGTGAGGGAGCCGGACACGAAAATGACGGCGATCTCGGGGAGGATCTTGCGCAGCTCGTGCATGAACTGCTGGCCGTTCATTTCGGGGAGCTCGTAGTCAATGATGACTAGCTCGTACTTCCGCTCCCGGGCGGCGGCGAGGGCCGTCTGGGGGTGCTCGTGCCCGGACACGGCATAGCCGGCCTGATGCAGGAGAAGACCCTGCATTTCGCGAAAAACGGATGAATCTTCGACCACGAGGACGTGGGCGCGGGGCGGATTCTTGGAAGCTTCGCTCATGGGTTGGCTTCGGCCGGGCTCATAGCCGCCCCCGGCGTTGTGGCAGGGGGTGTAACTGTGGGCTTGAACTTAAGTTCCGTCATGGGGATTGTGTCGTGGTACTCATCCTAACAAACATTGATTGGCAGCGCCATTCGTAGAAGTGCGCGACCCGTCATGTAATACTGCTTACCCTCATCGCCTCGAATCGCATGCGTAGCCAAATCCGAGTTGTCCTTATCGAAGACGAGACCATGTTCCGCCAGCTTATTTTGCTCACGTTGGGCAAGGTGAAGGGCGTGCAAGTCGTCGCAGAATTCGGTCTCGGTCTCCCCGGGCTCGAGTACTGCCTCAAGGAAAAACCCGACATGCTGGTGGTGGACCTGATGCTGCCCGACACCAACGGCCTCGACATCGCCCGCGAGGTGCGCCGCGCGGTGCCGGACATGAAAATTTTGGTGATCACGGCCCACCCGAGCGAGCGGCTGCCGTCCGACCTCATGGCGCTCGGGGTGAACGGTTACGTGGACAAGACCGAACCGATCGAATACGTGCTGAGTGCCGTCGAGACGGTGCGCGCGGGCGGGATGTTTTTTGCGAGCCGGGTACGGGCCAAGAGCGGTGCGCCGCTGCCCGCTGGGGCCAAGCGTCCGCTCGACGTGCCGCTGACGGACCGCGAGCAGGAGATCGCGCGGCTCGTCGCCGCGGGCCAGATGTCCAAGGAGATTGCCGCGAAGCTGAATCTGAGCGTGCGCACGGTGGAAAAGCACCGCGCGAACATCATGGAAAAAGTCGGCGTGCGCGAGGTCGCCAGCCTGACGCGCTGGTGCATCCAGGTCGGGCTGGTGGACAACTGAGCGGATTGCGCGACCCGTGGCGCAACCAAGATCCGGATACGGTGCCAGCTAGGCGCCGACAAACGCGCGCAAGGGGCCCGCGACCGCCTCGTAGTCGCTCGCGATCAGGACGAGATCGTCGGGCGTGATGTCGCCCCCGCCCGGCTGTTCGAGGCGGGTTTCCAAATTAGCCATCCGCTGGGACAGCGCGTGCGCGCCCATCAGGCGGGAGTTGCTCTTCATGCTGTGGGCCACGCGATGGCGGTTCTTGCGTTCGCCGGGACCGCCGAGTTCGGCGAGGGAAACGGGGAAATCGCGGAGAAAGGTCCGCACGAGGGTGCGGACATTGTCCTCACCGAGGACCGCGGCGAGGTCGGCGAGCTCATCGTTGGGAGGTGGCACGCTGGACATGCGGGATAGCGCGCCGAGTTTCGCGCCGGGGGCAAAACAAAAGTGAGCGGGAAAACACGCAGCGGAGCATTCGCGCAGGCTCGGTCCGGCGCCCGATCCGCTGAGGTTCGTCCTGCCTTTTCCGGGACGGATCAGGCGTAGCGGGCCAAGGATTCGCCGGTCAGACGGCAGATCTGCCACTCCTGCATGCGGCGGGCGCCGAGCGATTCGTAGAACTCGATCGCGGGCTGGTTCCACTCAAGGACGGTCCACTCCATGCGACCGCAGCCGCGGGTGTTGGCGAGTTTGGCGAGGTGGAGGAGGAGGGCCTTACCGAAACCGCGGCCGCGGAATTCGGGCTTCACGAAGAGGTCCTCCAGATAGAGACCCGGCTGGGCGAGAAACGTCGAGTAGTTGAAAAAGTAGACCGCAAAACCGGCCGGGGCCGGGCCATCGAACGCGAGCACGCAGTGCGCGACCGGGGCGCCGTCAGAGGGAAAGAGGGTTCGGCGGAGCTGGTCCTCGGTGGCGGTCACTTCGCCGGAAAGCTTCTCGTAGTCGGCGAGGGCGCGGATGAACCTCAGGATGAGCTGCACATCGTCGGACGTGGCGGAGCGGATGAGCAGAGACATAGCAGAAACGCGGCCAGGACCGGGACCGAAGTCAAGCGGCGCGCAAATCGCGCGTGTGACGGGGCGCGGCCGGTTTGTCCCTCGACAACGCGGTGGCGGCGCGGCTATTTCGGCGCTGTCGCTCACGAATGAATCCACCGATATCCGCATCGATCGCCGGGGACCCGCTCCCGACTCTCGCGGCCGGTTCGGTGCTGAACTTCGGGGTCGAGGCGGCTTTGGTCGTGGTGGCGCTGGGGGCGGGTTGGATGCTGGTCCGGCTGGCGAACCGCCGCGCGCGGGAGTTGCGGGCCAGCGAGGAGCGCTTTCGCGACCTGTTCGAGAACGCCGTCGAGGGCGTGTACGAGAACCCCGCGGAGGGCGGATTCCGCAGCGCCAACCCGGCCATGGCGCGGATGCTCGGCTTCGCAAGCGCGGAGGACCTGCTGAAGCTTTCGCCCGCCGACACCGCACGGCTCTATGTTTCGCCGACGCGGCGGGCGGAGTTCCTCGCGGCGCTGGGCACGGGGGACCGGGTGACGGACTTCGAGTCGGAAGTCAGACGCGCGGACGGCACGACGATCTGGATCAAGGAGAATGTGCGCGCGATCCGGGACCCGCAGGGCCGCCTGCTGTATTTCCAGGGATTTGTCTCGGACATCACGGCCCGGCGGAAGACCGAGGCCGCGCTGCGCGCGAGCGAGCAGCGCCATCGGCACCTTTTCGAGCACTCGCCCGTGGCGATCGTGGAAATCGACTCGCGGCCGACGATGAAGCGGCTCGCCGAACTGCGCGCGGAGGGCGTCACCGATCTGGCGGACTGGATGATCGTAAACCCGGCTGAGGCGGCAAAGCTGCTCGGACATTTTCTAATCATGGGCATGAACCGTGCGGCGCTGCAGCTGTTCGCCGCCCACTCCATGGAGGAGGTTTCGGCCAATCTCGCCCGCATCCTTACCCCCGAGGCCGTCGTGGTCCGGCGCGAGGCTCTGCTGGCGGTGTGGGACGGGCGCAATCTGGTGGACGGCGAGATGCGGCTCACCGCGCTCGACGGAAGCATGCACACGGTCTACCAGCGGTGGTGGGTGCCCCTCGACGGCGACGAGCCACTGTTCGAGCGCACACAGCTGGCGTTCATCGATCTGACGGGCGTGAAGTCAGCGGAATCGGCCCTGCAGGCGAGCGAGAGCCGCTTCCGGATGCTGCTGGAGCAGTCGCCGGTGGCGGTCATCGAACATGATTTCAGGGAGACCAAGCTGCTGCTCGACGAGTGGCGGCGGGCGGGTGTGACTGACCTCGCGGAGCATTTCGCCGCGCAGCCGGAAGCGCTCACCATGGCGCTGGCGAAGGCGCGGTTGAGCACAATCAACACCGCGGCGCTGTTGCTTTTCGGTGACGGTGCACCGGCGGACGAACGGTCCTTTCGGGCGCGGATCAACTCGCCGGCCGTCAGCGCGGCGCGGAGGGAAAACCTGCTCGCCCTGTGGCGCGGCGACCTCGCGCACGAGGCCGAGATGGTTTTTGAAAGCGAACGGGGCTACCGGCCGCGGCACGTCGTCCAGAAGTGGTCCGTGCCCGTCATCGACGGGGTCCCCGCCTACCAATGGTCGCAGACGGTGCTGCTCGACATCACCGACATCCGGGCGGCGGAGGCGGCGCTCGCCGCCGAGCGCGCACGCCTGGTCGTGACACTGGGTGCGATGACCGAAGGCGTGATCACCACCGACCCGGCGGGCCGGGTGCAATATATGAACGGTGCGGCGGGCGCGCTCACGGGCTGGTCGCCGGACTCGGCGATGGGCCTGCCGATCGACCAGATCTGCCGGCTGACGGAGGAGAAGCAGCATCGCCCGGTCCTCGCGCCGGTGGCATCAGCGCTGGCGCGGGGCGCGCCGGTTGACCTGCCGCCGCGGACAGAGCTGCATGTGCACGCCGGCGGCGTCCGCCGCGTCGACGGCCGCTGTGCGCCGATGCATGATCCGTCCGGGCGCGGGATCGGGGCGGTGTTTGTGATGCGCGATGTGACCGAGAAATCGCGCTTCGAGACGGAAATTCTGCGGACCTCGAAACTTGAGTCGGTCGGCCTCCTCGCGGGTGGCATCGCCCACGATTTCAACAACCTGCTCGCGATCGTGATGGGCAACCTGACGCTCGCCCTCCTCGACGAGAAAACGGCGGCGGCCGGCGGGCGATGGCTACGCGAGGCCGAGCGCGGGACGACCCGTGCTCGCGAACTGACGCAGCAGTTGCTCACGTTCGCGAAGGGCGGCGAGCCGGTGCGCAGTTCGGTGCTGCTGCCGGACCTGGTGCGCGAGGCGGCGGAGTTTGCGTTGCACGGCTCGACGGTGAAGTGCGAGTTCGACCTCGCGGCGGATGTGCGGCCGGCCGATGCGGACAAGGGGCAGATCGGGCAGGTGGTGCAGAACCTTGTGATCAATGCCATGCAGGCCATGCCGGATGGCGGCGTCATCCGGCTGCGGCTCTGCAATGAGATCCTTTCGGCAGGCGCGGTGCCGCCGTTGCCGGAAGGCGACTACGTGCGGCTGGAGATCACGGATGGCGGGCGCGGCATTTCGCCGGAAAATCTGGGGCGAATCTTCGAGCCCTTCTTTACCACGAAGGAACACGGCACGGGGCTGGGCCTCGCGACGGTCTACTCGGTGGTGCAGAAACACCATGGGCACGTCACCGTGGAATCGGAACACGGCCGCGGCGCGACTTTCCGGGTGTGGCTGCCGGCGGCGCGTACCCAACCGGCTCCGGTGGTCGCGTCGGCCTCGCCGTTCGACCTGATGAAGGGGCGGGTGCTGTTCATGGATGACGAGGAGTCGATCCGGGACATGACGAGCGCGCTGCTGAACCGTCTGGGGATGGAGGTCGTGGTCACGTCCGACGGCGACGCGGCCGTGAGCGAGTTCCTGCAGGCACGGGCGGGCGGCCGGCCATTCGACGTGGTGATCTTCGATCTGACGGTGCCGGGCGGAAAGGGCGGTGCGTCGGCCATGAAGGAGATCCTCAGGCTGGATCCTTCGGCGCGTGGCATCGTGTCGAGCGGCTATTCGAGCGATCCGGTCATGGCGAACTACCAGGCGCACGGTTTTCGCGGCAGTATCCCGAAGCCGTATCGCGTCACGGATTTCGCGCGGACATTGCGCGAGGTGCTGGCGGGAAAGTGAGAAGGGCAGGTCGGTGACCCGTGCCGGCGTCTCAGGCGCGCTTGGTGGTGGCGAGGCTGACGGCGAGCGCTTCGCGGGAGGCGTGGCGGTATTTTTCCGGGAGGAAACGCCGGTCCGAGCACGCGAGGACGGCGGCGAGTTCCTGCAGGGCGAGGAGGTTGGCGTCGAGCGGGTCGATGAAGGCGTCGACGGCGTCGCGCACGTCGGCGAGCTGCACATCGGTGTCGCGGAGGGCGAGGACGGCGCGCTCCTTCGCGCGGACGAGGATGGCCTCCACGTCGCTGCCGGTGAGGGCGCGGGCGCCGAGTTCGGTGCGCACGTAGGCGAGCGTCTCGGGGCTGAGCGCGATTTTTTTTACGCGGGCGATGACGGTGAATAGCTCGATGACTTCGTCGGCGTTCTGCGCGGCGAAGAGCGGAACGCAGAGGCCGAAGCGGCCCTGGCGCTTGAGGTCGATGGCCATGAGGTCGGGGCGCGAGGTCATCGCGATCCAAAGCTCCCGGCCGCGGAGCGACGAGTCCCCGAGGTGCGCGGCGAAGGAGGCGAAGACGCGGCTGGAAACGCCGCTGTCGCCATCGGCGGAGCGGTTGCCAAAGACGGCGTCGGCTTCGTCGACAACCACGATCACGGGGCCGAGGGCGCGGATCGTGAGGAGGATGCGGGCCTGCTGGCGCTCGGTTTCGCCGACCCATTTGGAGCGGAACTCGCCGATTTCCAGCACGGGCAGGCCGCACTCGCTGGCGAAGCAGTCGATGAGAAAGGACTTGCCGACACCGACGCGGCCGGGGACGAGGACGCCGCGCTCAAGCACGTCGTCCTTCTGGTTGCGGATGAGCCAGGCGAGTTCGCGGAGGCGGGCCTTGGCGGCGGCATGCGTGGCGACCTGGTCGAGGGTGACGCCGGGGCGCGGATCCTTGAAACGGACGAGGCCCTGGCAGTAATCCTCGATGAGGCGGCGTTTGCCCGTGCTGACGAGCTCGACGGTGAGTTTTTCCCCGGCGCGCAGGGCGGTGACGACAAGCTGCTCGACGCGCAGGAGGGCGAGACCGGAGGTGCGGCGCGCGAGATCGTCGGCGGGAAGGTGGCCGGAATCGGTGAGCTTCGCGCCGCGGGAGGAGCGGTCGAGCCAGCCGGATTCGAGGAAGGCGCGGCGCTCTGCGAGATCGGGCAGCGGTATCCGAATGATGGCGACGTGCGGGTTCTGCACGAGGTCGGCGTGGAGTTCGGCAGCGGACTCGGTGACGAGCATCACGCCGATGTCGCCGAGCTGAAACTCGGGCGCCGCGGCCCACTTGAGCAGCGTGACGAGGGCCATGCGCTCATCGACACTGGCGCCGGACTCCTCGGCGGCGGGGACGAGTTTTTCCGGAAAGGCGATCACGAGTGTCACGCCGCGATCGGCGGCGTTTTTCTCCCCGGCGGCGCTGAGAAAGAACCGGCGGAGGAGGGGCGTGAGCTGGCCGAAGGCCCGGGGCGGGCCCTCCTCATGGAAGTTGGTGTGTTCAACCTCGTCGTAGATCTTAAGCCACTCGAAGAAGCGCGTCTGCATCGCGGGCGAGGCGAAGGTGAGGCCCTCGCCGATATCGTAGAACATCAGGCAGCCGCGGTCGGGGAAAAGGCGGCGCGCGAGGAAGGCGGGGAGCGGCGCGTAATCCGGCCGATCGGGACCAGTGCGAACCGGAAAGAGGTCGAAGATGTTTCCGTGAAGGAGAAACAGGGAGTGGGCGCCACCATTCCAGAGCCGGGCGAGGTCGGCGGCCCAGGCGGGGAGCGGGGCGCGGGCGGGCGTGGCGGAGGGGACCGGAGCGGCGGAAGGGGAAGGCATGTTATTTCTCGGTAGCCGACTGGGGGGTGGCGCGCGCGGAGTCGGGGCGTAAAGCCCCTCCCGCAGTTCCGGAAAGGGTGGGACCGTTGACGGCGGGCATCTGCGCGGTGAGATCCTTGAACTCGGCGAGCTCGGAGAGCCATTTGTTGGTGGCGGCGAGGTGCTCGATGCTGAGGTCGATGCGGGCGGTGAGGGTGTCGGCGTTTTTCGCGGCGATGGCATCGGCGCGGATAAGCTTCACCTGCTCGACGAGGCGCTCCTGCTCGGAACGCACGAGATCGTGGTTGGCCTGGGCCTGCTCGATGCGGGTGACGCGCAGTCGGAGGGAGGAGAGGCGTTCGAGTCGCGAGGTGAGGAGGCGCTCCTTGCCGTCGAGGGTGGCCGGACGGGGAGAGATTTTTCTGAGGGACTCCACCTCGGCAGCGAGCGGTGGCGTCTCGGCCTCGAGGGTTTTGACGAGGGCGGGAACCTGCTCGCGGCGCTCCGTCTCCAGGTAGACTTCGAGCGATTGCTCGATGTTGAGCATGCGGAGATAGGTCCAGGTGAGCTCGTCGAGCTTGCGGCGGGTATCGAGGCCGATCTCGGCCGTAGTCTGCGCCTCGGCGGAGGCGGACTCAATGTCGCGGCAGACGGCCACGAGCTGGGTGTAACGAGCGCGGCGGCCGGTGGAGAGATTCGCGAGGAGAGATTCCTGCTGTTTTTGAAAGGCGGCGAGCTGGGCGGCGGCCTCGGTGGCGTTGGCGGTCTCATTGCGGGCGTCGATGGCGCGGCGGAAGAAGGCGAGGTCCGGCACAAACACGAGACCGAGGGCATAGAGGGTGGCGCCGACGAAGAGGCCAAGCCCCGTGCCGCTCGCGAAACCGAGACCGAGCGTCAGGAGCGCGAGCCATGCGTGATGGCGGCTGGTCCAGAAGGCGCGGCGGTAGTTGGGGGGCATGGGAGGAATGACGAATTCCGAATGACGAATGTCTAGTGACGAATGACGGAGGCCCAAGACCTAATCGCAGCACGGGAACCGTCTTTTTCGTCATTTAGCATCCGGCATTCGTCATTGCACTCCGTCATTCCACCGTGAACCACTGGACCTCGACGCGGCGGTTTTGGTCGGCGTCGGTGCCGGCGGGTTCCTCCCAGCCGCGGCCGACGGTCTCAAGGCGGGCGGCGTCAACTTTCAGGCGGTCGATGAGGACGCGCTTGATCTCGGCGGCGCGGTTCTTGGAAAGCTCCATGGACTTGAGGGCCATCTGGCGGACGAAGGCCTCGCCACCCTGCTGGCGGAATTTGTCAACGAGGGCGTTGTCGACGTGACCGCGGAGAAGGATGGTGGAGCCGGGGCTGACCTGCAGCAGGCGCTTGATGGAATCGAGGGCGGCGAGGTTGGCCTGATGCGTGAGGTCAAGCTTGGCGGAGTTGGGCTCGAAAAGGAAACGGATGTCCTTGGTGAGGAGCGGATCGCCCTCAAGCGCACCCCCGGCGGTGCTGCGGATGGGGGCGAGCGAGACCTGCTGACCCGCAAACGCTCCGGCGGTCTGGAGCGCGTTGAGGTGGGTGGGGTTCATGTAGCGGTCGGCGTCGGTGGGCTGGTCGATGAGCGCGCCGTAGGCGAGGATCGCGGAGGAAAAGATTCCGCTGAAACTGCCGGCGGCGTCGATCGCACCGGAGTAGAACGCAAGGTTCTCCGGAAGGTTGGAGAGGTGCACCTTGGCGAGTTCGGTGGTGGCCTTGGTGCGGTCCCATTTGAAGGCTTTCGCGATGGTGTCGAGGTGGGCGGCGGAGTTGTCGCGGACCAGGCGGTTGCCCTCCAGCACGCCCTCGACGAGGCCGGCGACGAGCTTGGGGTTGGCGGCGGCGAAGCCCTTGTTGACGACCAGAATGTCGCCCACGATGAGGAGGTTCTTGTTGGTGGTCAGGATCGTTGCGGCGCTCTTGCTGGCTTCGGCGATCTCAGTGGTCTTGGGAGCCCAGGTCACACAGCCGGCGAGGCGTGTGCCGCCGCTCTGCAGCTCTTTCAGGAAAAGGTCGCCGGCGACGAAGGCGTCCTTGGCGAAGAGGAGATTGATCTTGGCGGGATCGGGGCGGTCGGCGGGATTGGCGAGCAGGTTCACGCCGAGGCCGGCTTCCTGCGCGAGGTAGCGGATGAAGAAGTCGGCCTCGGTGAACTGCGAGGTGACGAGGGTCTTGCCCTTGAGATCGTTGATGCGGCGGATCTCCTTGCGCACAACGAGGCCGTCGGCGCCGCGGGAGAAACCGATCTGGACCGGGGCGGTGACCTGGAAATTGCGGCAGTAGGCGGCGAGAACGTCGACGGTGGTGGCAGAGGCGGCGATGCGGCCGGTGTTGAGGGCGGGCCAGCTTTCCTCCTCGCTGAGCTTGATGCGGACCTTGAAGCCGTGCTTGCGGAAGAAGAACGAGTTTTCGGTCGGCTCGAGGCCGCCGTTGGCGACGATGATGCCGGAGTAGCCGGCGTATTCGCTGAGCTCGAGATCGACGATGTTGTCCTTGGCGATATAGGTCCCGCCGGGAGGGAGGACGGGGCAGGCGTTGAGCGGGGCGATGAAGTCGGCGGCGTCGAGCGCCGCGGCCTTGGAGGGGGTGGCGGCGCCGGCCGCGATCGCCGCGGGGGCGGAGGCGTCGGGCCGGAGCTTGTCCCACCACTTGAAGGCGCCGAGGCCGGCGACCGCGAGGATGAGGAGCGTGAGGACGAATTTGCCGCGGGCAGTCATGGGAAAAAGAGGCTGAGGCGATCAGGTTGCGAAAGGTGGCGACGCGGGGAGTTAAAAAATGGATACGGCGACGCGTGGTGGAAACACGGAGGGTGTGCGGGAGGAGTGAGGGCCACTCGCTCACGCTCGCAGCCACGAGGGCGGAGGCCATTAGCGCGGGCGTGAGGATGGATTTGGCGTGGTCTGTTCGCCGCGCCCGCTCCGCCGGGCGTGGCGAAGGTGAAAAGGGCCTCAGCTCTCGGCGATCTTCTGACGCTCGGGAGCGGCGGTGGTGGGCGTGGTGGCGGCGGGCTGCACCATCCCCATCTTCTTCTGGTATTCCTTGAAGAGGGCGGCGCCGCGGGCCTTCCGCATCTCCTGCTGGCGCTGGATATTCGAGCCCATCTCCTTGGCGAGATCGAGGGTGGCACGCATCTGGCCCTCGCCGCCGGCGGCGGCCTGGCGGAGCTGCTGCATGGACTTGCCCATCTCGTCGCCCATCATCCCTTGAAGCTCGGTGACGGAACCCTTCATCAGGCCGGCGAGCTGTTCGAGTGAGCGGCCGACGGCGACCTTGGCCTTCACGGCCTCGACATCGCGCTGGAACTTTTGGATCTCGCGCAGGCTGTTGGCGATGATCTCGGTGTTTTGCTTGTAGAGGGCCTCGAGGCTTTCGAGCTGCGCGTTGTTGTCGGCGATGTCCTGCTCGATCGTACCGAGCTCTTCGGCGAAGTGGGCGCCGTTGGCCTCGTCGTTGGCGGCGGCGGCGGCCTGGAGGAGACCCTGCGTCTCGGTGCGCTGGCGCTCCTGGCGCTTCACCTGGTCCTTGAGCAGGGCGATCTGGCCGGCGAGCTGGCCGTTGGCGTAGTGGGCCTTGTCGGCCTTGGCCTTGGCGTCGCGGATGCCGCGTTCGACGACGGCCTGGTTGATGGCGTCGGTTTCGGTGGCCTGCTCGGCCATGAGGCCAAGATAAATGAAGAGGCGTTTGAAGGCGCGGAACATGGCGGGGTGGGTTGGAGGTGGACGGTTAGGCAGGTGCTATTCTGCGATGGCCTGTTTGTAGCACGGGCGGGGCCGGTGGGAAATTACATTCGGAGGGCGATTTCCCAACCGGGTTGAGCTTGATTTGCACTTGGGGTGGGGGCTGCCATGGTGTTTCGCATGAAACGAGGGCTGTGGCTCCTGATGACACTGATGCTGGGCGGCTTGATCCTGCGCGCCGCCGACGGCGGGATGCGTGCGAGCAAACCGGAGGTCCGCAAGGAGGTCGTGGCCACGATCGAAGGGCAGCTCGGGGCCTTTCGGGCGAAGGACACGAAGAAGGCGTACACCTTTGCGGCGGCGGCGCTGCGGGCGCAGAACCCGTTGCGGCAGTTTCTGCGGATCGTGGAAAACAACTATCCCGAGATCTGGGCCAACACGAAGGGCGAGTTCGGCGTGGTGCGGGACGACGGCACGCGGGCGACGGTGCTCGTGCAGGTGTTTTCCACGGACGGCCGCGCGGACTACGACTACGGGCTCGTGAAGGAAAAGGACGGTTGGCGGATCGACAGCGTGCTGCGCCACGCCCCGAACAAGGCGGACAAGGTGTAAATGTGGTCGTCGGGTGCGACGGGGCTTGCGGGCCGATGGCGTGCTTCGCGTAACATCGCGGCATGCTGCCTCTGGCCGACACTGCGAAACAAAAACGACCGGCGGTCGTGACGGGCTGCCTTGTCGCGGCGAACCTCGTCGTGTTTGGGTGGGAGCTGTGGCTGGGCTTCGCGAGGAGCGACCGGATGCTCGCGAGTTTCGTGACCGAGCACGCGCTGGTGGCGAAACGGCTGATCTATCACCCGATCGACGGCGACCAGTGGCTGACGGTGCTGACGCACATGTTCATGCACGGCGGTGTCGCACACCTGCTGGGCAACATGTGGTTTCTCTGGATCTTCGGCGGCAACGTGGAGGACCGGCTCGGGCCGGTGAAATACCTGCTGTTCTACCTCCTCGCGGGCGCGGCGGCGGCGGGGGCCCAGGTGATCGTCGATCCGTTTGCGACGGTCCCGATGCTGGGCGCGAGCGGCGCGATTTCGGGGGTGCTGGGCGCGTACCTGATCCTGTTTCCGACGGCGTGGGTGCTGGCCCTGGTGCCGTGGATCGTGCCGGTGCTGCCGGTGCCGGCGCTGCTGTTTCTCGTGGCGTGGTTCGCCTTCCAGATGTGGAGCGGGCTCGGAGCGATCGGGTCGGGCGTCGAGGGCGGCGTGGCGTGGTGGGCGCACGCGGGCGGAGCTCAGTGGCCGCCCTCGTCGAGGTCGCCGGGTTTGAGGAGGGGGGCGAAGGTGGCCTTGTTGGCGGCCTTCATGTACGCCTCCTTGGGCTCGATGGTGCCGTCCTTCACGCGGTTCATGAGGCTGTTGTCCATCGTGATCATGCCGTCGGAGCCGCCGCTCTCGATGATGGACTTGATGTTGGCGATCTGGCCGCTGCGAAT
This sequence comes from Verrucomicrobiota bacterium, assembly GCA_026398065.1. Taxonomy (GTDB): domain Bacteria; phylum Verrucomicrobiota; class Verrucomicrobiia; order Opitutales; family Opitutaceae; genus GAS368. The sequence continues at coordinate 22,620 of JAPLTR010000701.1, forward strand.
GGTGTTGGGGAGCGCTTCGTGGGTGAGAAGGATTTCGTGGACGGCGCAGCGGCCCTTGGGGATGCGCTTGCAGAGGAGCTGGGCGACGACGCCGGCGAGGCAGCTCCCGAGCATGATGCGGACCTGGTTCTGCTCCTCGGCGGGGAAGGTGTTGATGATGCGGTCGACGGTCTTCGGGGCGTTGTTGGTGTGGAGCGTGCCGAAGACGAGCATGCCCATCGAGGCGCAGCCGAGCGCGAGCTTGATGGTCTCCATCTCGCGCATTTCGCCGAGGAGGAGGATGTCGGGGTCGTGGCGCATCGCGCCCTTGAGCGCGGCGGCGAAGGAGGCCGTGTGCTCGCCGACCTCGCGGTGGACGATCACGCACTTTTTCACCGGGTGGACGAACTCGATGGGGTCCTCGATGGTGATGATGTGGCGCGCGAGATTGGTGTTAATGTAGTCGATCATCGCGGCGAGCGTGGTCGACTTGCCGGAGCCGGTGGGGCCGGTGACGACGACGAGGCCTTGGTCGAGATTGCAGAGTTTTTTCAGCGCCTCGGGGAGCTTGAGCTCGTCGAAGGAGAGGATCTTCGCCGGGATCTGGCGGAACACGGCGGCCTGGCCCCAGTGGTTGTAGAGGTAGTTGCCGCGGAAACGCGCGAGGCCGGGAATCTCGTGGGCGAGGTCGAGGTCCTTGCGCTCAAGGAACTCGGTCCAGCGCTTGGCGGGGCAGATCTCCTTGAGGAGCGACTCCATCGTGGGGGCGTCGATGATCTTGTCGGCGAGGGGAACGAGCGAGCCGGACGCGCGGGTCTTCGGCGGGAGGCCGACGGTGAGGTGGAGGTCGGACCCGCCCTTTTCGAGCATGGAGCGGAGGAGGGTGTCGATGGCGGCCATGGAGAATCGGAAGGCGAAGATCGGAGTTCGGAGAGGGGAGATCGAGGACGCCGGGTTAGACTGGGCTATGGCGTTCGGAAGGTGACTTTCACGGTCGGCTTGGAGAATCCGGAAATGTAGCAAAGCGCCCAGCCTTGGTGAACCTGTCCCTCGGTCGTTTCCGCGACAAATTCCAAGATCACTTCGCCGCGCCTTACCGCCCAATAAGGCCCGCCTCCGAAAATTTTCCGGCGCGTGTCTTTGATGACGTAACCGTGACTCTTCGCCCACTCCTGCAAAGATGCCACGGCGTCCGTGCTGTAGGCCCAGGTAATCACCCAGGCGAAGCCGCCCATGAGAGCCAAGCCGACGAATAGCACAAAAAAATCCTGCAGACTCATAGGTTCACGAAATCTTCGCCTTCAGCACGCGGTTGGAGATGTTCATCTGGGCGGTTTCGGCGGTGATCTTCTTCTCGCGCCAGAGGCCGAAGACGACGTTGTCCATGAGGCACATTCCCTCCTTCACGCCGGTCTCCATGGTGTTGCGGAGGCCGGTGGTCTTGCCTTCGCGGATGAGGTTTTGGATCGCGGTGTTGCTGATCAAAATTTCGCAGGCGAGGGCGAGGGTGCCGTCCACGGCGGGGAGGAGGCGCTGGCAGGCGATGCCGCGGAGGCTCTCGGCCACGCTGGAGCGGATCTGCGTCTGCTGCGCGGGCGGGAAGACGTCGAGGAGGCGGTTGAGGGTCGTGGCGGCGTCGCTCGTGTGCATCGTACCGATGACCAAGTGGCCGGTCTCGCTGGCGCTGATCGCCATCTCGATGGTCTCAAGGTCGCGGAGTTCGCCGATGACGATGACGTCGGGGTCTTCGCGGAGGGCGCCCTTGAGGGCGGAGGCGAAGGACTTGGTGTGGGGGCCGACCTCGCGCTGGGTGACGTTGCAGCCTTTGGAGACCTGGACGACCTCGATGGGGTCCTCGACGGTGATGATGTGGTCGGTGCGCGTCTGATTGAGGTAGGCGACCATCGAGGCGAGGGTCGTGGTCTTGCCGGAGCCGACGGGGCCGGTGATGAGGATGAGGCCGTTGTGGTAGGAGAGGAGCTTGTGGAGGGTCGCGATGTGCTGCGAGTAACCGAGGTCCTCGAGCGTGCGCGTGGTCGCGGGGACCATGCGGTAGGCGCCGGCCGCGCCGTTCTTGTGGAACATGAGGTTGACGCGGTAGCGCTCGGCGGCGCTGACGGCCAGGGCGTAGTCGAGGTCCTTTTTCTCGAGGAAAATCTTTTTCTGATGCTCGGCGAGGAGGGCGGTGTTGAGGCGGAGCGAATCCTGCGCGGTGAGGACGTAGTCGGAGAGGTAGGCGAGCGCGCGGTTCTTCCGGATGAAAGGGCGGGCGCCGGTCGAGAGATGGAGATCGCTCGCGCCGTAGGCGACGGTGTCCTTGAGGAGCTTGCGGAGGGCGACGGCGACAGCGGTGTCGCTAAGGGCGGAGAGGGTGGCAAAGTCGAACTTCGGCGCGGCGCCGGTGGCCATCGGGGCTTTGGGCGCGGGCATGGCGATGGATGCCGGGGGCGGACGGACGGCGCCGAGATCGGAGGCGACACGGGGAGCGGCAGCGGCAGGGCCGGCCTGGACGAAGGGGGCGGCGCTCTCGTCCTCGTCGTCGAAGGGATCGCTGGCGGGCGGGCCGCGCTCGCCTTTGGTGACGGCGAGGTCGGCGCATTTTTCGAGCCGCTCAATGTCGGTGACAATGCCGGCATCGATGAGACCCTGCGCGAAGGACATGATGTCGCCCGCGGTGCCGATGGAGTCGCGGACCTTGAGGGCCTGAGGACGCGTGAAAAGGCCTTGGTCGATGCCGAGTCGGGCGAGCCAGCGGGTGTCGTTTGTCATGCGTGGCGGGGAAGTGCGCGGAGGTTGGCCGGGGGGCGGCGGCAAGCCAAGCGCGAAGGCGGCGAAGAGGCGCGAACTCCTTGCCTTCGGTGCGGTCTACGGGCATTCCATCCGGTCCCTGCTGCGGCCGGTTCCTCCACCTTCACTGCTGGTCACTTTCCTTCGCTTCCATGAAAACGAACCCGACTACGACTGCCACGAAAACGAACCTGTCCCTCTTCCTCGCCGCCGTCGTGCTGGCGGGAGCCGCATTGACGACCTCCGGATGCGTCGCAGTGGTCGCGGGCGCGGGCGCCGGCGCAGCCGTCGCCTATGTGCGCGGTGACCTGGACACGACGCTCAATGCGGGCTTCGAGAAATCGGTCCGCGCGGCGAACGCGGCGGTGAGCGACCTGAAATTTGCCAAGGTGAGCGAGAAGAAGGACGCGCTGCAGGCGATCATCATCGCGCGCAATGCCGCCGACAAGAAGATCGAGATCCGCGTCGAGCAGGCGGGCGACACGGTTTCCAAAGTGAAAATCCGCGTCGATGTGTTTGGCAACGAGGCGCTGTCGCTGGCGATCTTGGACAAGATCAAGGCGAACCTGTGACCGGCTGAGGGCCGCTGGTGTACGGCTGGTTCAGGTCATGCGCTCACGCGTGTGGCTCCGGGATCAGACGTAACGCGATCCCGTCGGGGTCCGTGAGCTGCTGTGCGGTGTCGAGGCCGGCGTGGGCGAAGGTCGCCTCGACGAGGCCAAGGGCGGCGGATGGACGGGGTGTGCGCGGGTGGCCCCAAGTGTTGAGGCCGAGGTGATGATGATAGCCGTCGGCGGCGAGGAACCGCGCCCCGGGATAGGACCCTTGCGTGAGCGCCAGGCCGAGTGTCTTGCGATAGTAGGCGTCGCTGCGGTCGAGGTTGGTGACGCGGAGGTGGAGGTGGCCCCAGCGAGCGCCGGCCAACGGGGTGGCGGTCGCAGGTGAAGCGGCGGCGAGGAGCGCGGGGACGTTGAGGCGCTCGGTGGTCATGGCGAGTTCGCCGGCGGCGGTGCGCGGCCACGCGGTCGCGGGGCGGTCGGTGTAGAATTCGAGACCGTTGCCGTCGGGATCGGTAAAGTAGACCGCCTCGCTGACGCCGTGGTCGGAGAAGCCGTCGAACTCGACCCCGGCCTGCGCGGCGTGCTTGAGCCACGCGCCGAGGGCGGGGGCGGAGGGAAACAGCAGGGCGGCATGGAACAGCCCGGCGGCATCCGGCGCGGCGGGTGGGGCCGAGGGATCGCCGGTGAGGGTGAGAATGGCGGATGCGGCGGGGGCGACGGCGAGGTCAGCCCGCTCAGGCGTGAGGTTGACGACAACGAAACCTAGGCCGCGGGTATAGAAGTCCACGCTGCGGGAGAGGTCGGCGACGCGGAGGTGGACGGCCGTGAGCGAGAGTGAGGTCATGGTGGGCGGCATTGGGTTACCGGTCGTGAGACTCGGCGGAGTCCCACGCGGTGAAGGCGATGGTGGCGAAGAGCAGGAGGAGGATAGTGATCATGGGGAAATGCCGCAACGGGCAAATCGGGCCGGTCAGGGATTGGATGTATCCGGTTGGTGATTACGCGGCGGCGAGCTGCCGGAGGGCGGCCCGGGCCTCGGTGACGGCGGTGACACCCGCGGGATTCCCGGGGTTCTGGCTGTGCGCGTAGACGAACTGCACATCGGTGATGCCGATGAAGCCAAGGACGGCGCGGAGGTAGGGCTCGAGGAAGTTGTAGGCGCCACCGGGCGAGGTCGGGCGGAAATCGCTGCCGCTCGCGACGATGACGAGCGCGCGCTTGTTCTTCGCCAGGCCCTCGAAGCCGCCCTGACCCATCGCGAACGTGCGGCCGACGCGAACGATCTGGTCGATCCAGGCCTTGAGCGCGGCGGGTAAGGAGAGATTGTAGATGGGCGTGGTGATGACGAGTTGGTCGGCGGCGAGGAGTTCGTCGACGTAGCGGTTGGAGACGGCGATGGCCTCGCGTGCGGCGGGCGAGTGGTCGGCGGCCGGAGCGAAGGCACCCTCCACCCAGGCCTCGGAGACGAAGGGCGGGGGCTCGTGGCCGACGTCGCGGACGATGACCTGCCCGGCGGGATGGGCGGCGCGCCAGTCGACAAGAAAGTCCTGGCCGAGCTTGCGGCTATGGGAACGCGCGCCGCGGGGGCTGGCGTCAAGATGGAGGAGTATGGCGGGAGCGGGGGCGGTGACGGTGGTCTTCATGGGAAGGGGAGGTTGGATGGATATAGTGAAACTAGTTTGGTTACATTTAGGGCGAAAAATTTTTACTTCTTTCCGGGGCAGACGGGCTGGAGCAGCTCGTGGATGTGGGCGAGCGTGACAAGGGAGAGTTCGGACTCCATGGCGGCCTGGGCCTTCACGAAGGCGGTGTTGAGGATGGATTCGATCTTCGCGCCGACGGGGCACTTGGTGTTGGGCGCAAAGTGCGACATTCCGTGGGTGGGATGAGGTTCTACGGCGTGGTAGATGTCCCGCAGGGAGATTTGGGCGGGGGTGCGGGCGAGGGAGAAGCCGCCGGCCGCGCCCTTTTGGGCAGTGACGATGCGGGCCTTGACGAAGGCGGACAGAAGGCGGCGGATCACGACCGGGTTGGTATCCACACTTGAAGCGATCTCGGCCGACGGCACCGCCGCGCCCTGGCGATAGGCCAGATAGGCGAGGATGTGCACGCTGACGGCAAATCGTGAGGAGTTTCCGGTCATGGCTCAGTGGTTAATGTAACTATAAATGTTACGTTTGATCGGGAAGTCAAGCGTGATGAGCAAACCTAAGGGGTTGATGGGCGGACGGCGAGGGATATCCGGGGTTGCAAAGGCGGGGGTTTCCAAGAGGCTATCCCGTTCCCATACCTGTCATGCTGAAGAAAATCTTTGCGAAGCTGCGCGAAACCATTTCGCCGTCGCGCGCCAAAAAGGCCGCCCCCACCGAGGCGACCAAACCTGTTTCCCATTCGAAACCTCACTCCGTGGCACCCCGCGGCGAGCCCCGCTCCGACCGGGGCGGCGGTCACGGTGGCCATGCCCACGGATCGCGCCCGCACGACAAATACCGGGGCCAACCGCGCGATCCGCGCGACGAGCCACAGCGCGAACCACGCGCACCGCGTTCGGCGGAGGCGGGTGCCGCCGGCGCGCACGAGGCTCGTCCGCGTCGTGATGACCACGGTGGCCGGGGTGATGATCGCGGTGGACGTGGCGGCCGTGGCTTTCAATCACGGTCCGGCGGCGGCGCGTCACGCGGCGGCCCGCGCGGCGAGCGCGAGCGGCCGATGATCGACAAGACCTTTGACCATCCGCGGACGGCGGAGATCAAGCCGGCGATCCCGGTGGATATTCCCAAGATGGACACCGCGTTCACGGCCCTCGGGCTGTCGGATGCACTGGCCTTCGGGGTGCAGGAGATGGGTTACGTGACGCCGACGCCGATCCAGGCGCAGGCGATCCCGGTGGTTCTCAAGGGCGGCGACGTGATCGGTTCGGCCCAGACGGGCACGGGCAAGACCGCGGCGTTTGCGCTGCCGATCATCCAGCGGCTCGGCACGCACGGGAAGCTCCGCTGCCTCATCCTCGAGCCGACGCGGGAACTCGCGCTGCAGGTCGAGGAGGCGTTTCAGAAATTTGCGAAGTTCACGGATCTTCGCGTGACGATTGTCTACGGTGGCGTCGGCTACGGGAAGCAGGAGGACGACCTTCGCCGAGGGATGGACATCTTGGCCGCGACGCCGGGCCGACTGCTCGACCACTTGGAGAAGGGCAATTGTTCGCTGGCGGACGTCGACATCCTCGTGCTCGACGAGGTCGATCGCATGCTGGACATGGGCTTTTTGCCGGACGTGAAGCGTATTGTGCAGAAGTGCCCGAAGGACCGGCAGACGCTGTTCTTCACGGCGACGCTGCCGCCGGAGCTGGAGCAGCTCGCGGGCTGGGCGCTGCGGGAGCCGGTGAAGGTGGAGATCGGCCGCCAGCGTTCGCCGGCGGAGACGGTGTCGCACGGGTTTTATCCGGTGGTGGCGGCGCAGAAATTCGACCTGTTGCAACTGCTGCTGGAGCAGACGGACTTCAAGAGCGTGATCATCTTTTCGCGCACGCGCATGGGCGCGGACCGCATCGCGCACCGGCTCCAGGCCAAGGGCCACACGGTGGCGGTGATGCATTCGGACCGAAGCCAGCGCGAGCGCATCGAGGCGCTGGACGGCTTCAAGAGCGGACGCTACGAGGTGCTGGTCGCGACGGACATCGCGGCGCGCGGTCTGGACATCGCCGGCGTCTCGCACGTGGTGAACTACGACGTGCCGGAAAACGCCGAGGACTACGTGCACCGCATCGGCCGCACGGGCCGGGCGCAGAACACCGGCGACGCGTTCACCCTCGTGACCGAGGAAGACGTGCGCGACGCGCGCAGCATCGAGCGCTACATGGGCGTGACGGTGGAGCGGAAGAAGATCGAAGGTTTCCCCTACATCTATTCCGCCCTGTTCGACGAGAAGGCCCTCGCCGAGACGGTGGCGGCGGCGGCGAAGCCGGTGAGCCGGCTGCACCGCGGCGTGCGGCGGTGAACGCCGGAGAGGCCCCCGGCGGAGCGGATTTCGCCGGGAGTCGATAGAAAGACAAAAGGCGCGCCAAGCGGCGCGCCTTGTTTTTGGTGGGTGGGCGACAATCGCCCGCGATCACTCGTCGCCGTTGACGACTTTGTAGGTGAGGGCGGCGAGGGCGCCGCCGGCGAAATTGGCGACGAGGAAGACCCAGAGATTGCTCCAGCTTTGCAGGCCCATGAAGGTGACGCCAAGGGCCACTGCGGGGTTGAACGCGCCGCCGGAGACCCCGCCCACGGCGAAGGCGCCGGTCATCACCGTCATGCCGATGGCGAGGCCATAGAAGGAATTGCCCGCGGTGCCCTTGGCGGTGGCGGTGTTGAGGACGACCCAGGCGAGTGCAAAGGTGAAGAGGAACTCGACGAGCAGCGGGGCCTTCCAGCCGAGGGCGAAGACGAAGGGCGAGGCGGAGCCGGGCGGCTTGATGAAGTGGACGAGCCAGGCGGCTACGGCACCGGCGGCGAACTGCGCGAGCCAGTAGGGGATCAGGTCGGGGCCGGAGAGCTTGCCGCGGATGAAGGCGGCGAGAGAGACCGCGGGATTGAAGTGCGCGCCGGAGACGTGGCCGCCGGCGAAGATCATCACCATGAGCGAGGCGCCGATCGCGAGCGGAGCCAGCGCTCCGGCGCCCGGGGCGATGACCGTGCAGCCGATCGTGAAAATGAGGAAGAAGGTGCCGATGAATTCGACGAGATATTTTTTCATGGGAGCAGCGGGCTGAAGGGGGACAGGGAGACGGCGAGGAAGGCAGACGCAGCGGTGCGGAAAGACAACGCGATTTCAGGTTTTAAAAAAAGCTGCGTCCGAGCGCGGGGTTCCGCGTCAGCAAGGGTGAGAAAGCAATCCTATGAAAGACATCCAACTGCCCGATTCCGAGAAGATCCGTGAATTCGTTCGCGCCCGCTACGGCGCGATCGCCGAACAGGCCGACGCCAGCTGTGGCTGCGGCCCGACCTGCTGCGCGGAGGAGGCGCCCGCCGCTACCGCCCAGCCCGTGGCAACTGCGGCGCAGGCCGCGACCGAGACCTGCTGTGCGCCCACCTGCTGCGGCGGGGAGAAATCGTATGGTGAAAAACTTGGCTATTCCGCCGCCGACCTGGCAGCGGCCCCGGCGGGAGCGGACCTCGGACTGGGTTGCGGCAATCCCGTCGCCATCGCGGGGATCAAGCGGGGTGAGACCGTGCTGGATCTCGGCAGCGGGGCGGGCTTTGACTGCTTCCTGGCGGCGCGGCAGCTGGCCGGAACGGGCCGGGTGATCGGCGTCGACATGACGCAGGCGATGGTGACGAAGGCGCGAGCCAACGCGGTCAGGGGGATGTACCAGAATGTCGAATTCCGGCTCGGTGAGATCGAGGCGCTGCCGGTCGCAGACGCGTCGGTGGACCTCATTATGTCGAACTGCGTGATCAATCTCTCGCCGGAAAAAAACCGGGTCTTCAACGAGGCGTTTCGGGTGCTCAAGCCGGGTGGCCGGCTGGCGATTGCCGATGTGGTGGCGACGAAGCCGCTGCCACCCGAGCTGCGCGTGAAACTCGCGGCGATCGGCGCCTGCGTCGGCGGCGCGACGCCGGTGGACGAACTGCGGGCGTTGCTGACAGCGGCGGGATTCGGACGGGTCGAGATCGTGCCGAAGGAGAGCTCGCGGGCGTACATCGCGCAGTGGACCGACGATACGACGGCGGGAGAATTTGTCGTGAGTGCGCTGATCACCGCGTATAAGACAACAGTCTAAACCAGCGCGATGAGGCCGTCGGACAGAATCGAGATTTTGCCTGCGACACCGGCAGAGATGCCGGAGGTCGCGGCGCTGTTGCGTGAGGCTGGCCTGCCGAGCGAGGACATTGGGGGGCAGGCGGGCCGGTTCCTCGTGGCTCGCCGGGGTGCCGCGGTCGTAGGCGCCGTGGGTGCGGAAGTGTGCGGGGCGGACGCGCTGCTGCGTTCGCTGGTGGTGGCTCCGGCGGTGCGTGGGGCGGGTCTCGGCGGCCGGTTGGTGGATGAGCTGGAGCGGGAGGCCGGGAGCTGGGGCGTCCGACGGTGGTGGCTGCTGACGACGACGGCGGAGCGGTTTTTTGCCGCGCGGGGTTTTCGCGGCGCCGGGCGGACGGAGGCGCCGGAGGCGATCCGCGCCACGGGGCAGTTTCGCGGCGGGTGCTGTGGCTCAGCGGTGTGCCTGACGCGCGAGCGGAAGGGGGGCGCACCATGAGCGTGATGGAATTCGATGCGGGGGTGACGGAGTTTCGCGCAAAGCTGCACGGGTTCATCCGGCGGCGGGTGCGAGACGAGACGACCGCCGACGATCTCACGCAGGAGACGTTGCTGAAAGTCTATCGTTCACGCGCGGCGCTGCGGGACGGACAGCGGCTGGAGGCGTGGCTGTACCGCATCGCGCGGACCACGCTCATCGATTTTTACCGGAGACAACGGCCGAGCGAGGAGCTGCCGGCGGCCGTGGCGGCGGAGCCGCCCGACGAGATCGCGCGGTTGCGCGAGGCGGTGATTGTCTCGATGCGGCGTTTTCTGGAAGAGCTGCCGGAGGCGTACCGCGAGCCGGTGCGGCTGGCGGAGCTGGAGGGCCTGCCACTGGCGAAGATCGCACTGCGGAGCGGGCTGTCGCTGACGGCGGTGAAGTCCCGCGTGCAGCGCGGGCGGGCGATGCTGAAGAAGAAACTGCAGGACTGCTGCCGGTTCGAATTCGACCGACAGGGCAAGGTGATCGGGTGGGAGAAGCGCCCGGCGAAGCCGTGCGCCTGCTGAGGCGAAAGCGACAATTGAGCGACAAGGCATTTCGCCGCTTGAACAATATACCTAAAGAGGAATATAATCCGACCGTGGAACTCGTGAAGATCTACCAATGCCTGTGCGACCTGACCCGGTTGCGCGTGCTGAACGTGCTGGCGCACGGGCCGCTGTGCGTGTGCCATTTTCAGGCGGTGCTCGGCGAGCCGCAGGTGAAGATCTCCAAGCACCTGGCGTACCTGCGGACGCGCGGACTCGTGACGGCGCGGCGCGAGGGAAACTGGGTGATCTACGCGCTGCCTGAAGCGGCGCGGCGTTCGCCGGAGCTGGAGGCCAATCTCGCCTGCCTGCAGGACTGCGCACGGGAGAATGCCGTGATGAAACGGGACCTGGCGAAGCTGGCGAAACTCGATATCGGCTGCGCGCCGGTTGCGGCAGGGCGATCGGACAAAACCGGGTCGGAAAACGCGCGCTGCGGATGCCGGTAGTCGGCTTCAGCTGCCGTTGGACGAGAGCAGCCCCCTGAAATTTATGAACACAGAAAACAATCCAACCTTAGACCCCAGCGCGCCCTCGTGCGTGTGCGCCGCGCCGGAGCAGTCGGGCCCTGCAACGACCATCTCCGCCTTGCGCGCGGCGTTGGTGGCGGCGCCAGGGCTCCCGCTCACCGTGCTCTGGCCGGACGGCGACCCGATCGAAGCCCATTTCCATGTCACCGAGGTTGGACGCGTCCAGAAGGACTTCGTGGACTGCGGAGGCACGGTGCGGCGGCTGGTGAGCTGCCTGTTGCAGACCTGGGTGGGCGACGACGTGGACCACCGTATCACGGCGGGAAAATTGCTGAAGGCGTTTGACCACGCCGTGCCCGTGCTGGGTGGCGAGGACCTCCCGGTCGAACTGGAATATGAGGCCTGCAACGTGATCCAGTTCAAGATCGTCGCCGTGACGCAGGAGGCGGGAAGACTCGTCGTGCAACTGGGTGGCAAGCACACCGACTGCCTGGCAAAAGAGCTTTGCTGTGCGCCGGCGGCGGGTGCTGCCGCGCCGGGTGCGTGCGGCGGCTGATTTCGTAGTGACATTACCATGACGACCACCACTTCCGAAAAACCCCTCATCCTCGTCCTGTGCACGGGCAACTCGTGCCGCAGCCATCTCGCCGAAGGCCTGCTCCGGGCCGCCGCGGGCGACCTGTTTGAAATCGCCAGCGCGGGCTCGAAACCCGCGGGCTACGTCCATCCGCTCGCGATCGAGGCGATGAAGGAGATCGAGATCGACATCTCCGGCCACCATTCGAAGCACCTGAGCGAGTTCCTGGACCGCAACGTCGAAACCGTTATCACGGTTTGCGGAAATGCGGACCAGGCGTGTCCGATCTTCCCGGGCCAGGTGAACCGCCACCACTGGCCGTTTGACGATCCGGCGCATGCGACGGGGACGGACGAGGAAAAGCGGGCGGTGTTTCGGCGGGTACGCAATGAGATCCGCCGGGTGTTCACCGCCTACGCGGACGGCCGGCGTGACGCGCTCAAGGCGCGGCGTGCGTAAACCAGGCTCCATTTTTCCATGGCCGAAACCTCGCTGACAAAAAAACTCTCGTTTCTCGACCGCTACCTGACCGTCTGGATTTTTCTGGCGATGGCGCTGGGGGTGCTGGTCGGGCGCTTCCTGCCGCAGGTGCCGGCGGCGTTGACGGCGTGGAGCGTCGGAACGACCTCGGTGCCGATCGCGGTGGGGTTGATCCTGATGATGTATCCGCCCTTCACGAAGGTGCGCTACGAGGAGCTGCCGGAGGTGTTTCGCGACCGGCGGGTGCTCACGCTCTCGCTCGTGCAGAACTGGCTGGTGGGTCCGGTGCTGATGTTTGCGCTGGCGGTGATCTTCCTGCGCGACCAGCCGGAGTATTTCGCCGGACTGGTGCTGATCGGGCTGGCCCGCTGCATCGCAATGGTGATCGTGTGGAACGATCTCGCCGGCGGGAGCCGGGAGTATTGCGCGGGGCTGGTGGCCGCGAACGCCCTTTTTCAGGTCTTCTTTTTCGCGCCGATGGCGTGGCTGTTCCTGAAGGTGCTCCCGCCGCTCGTGGGCGTGCGGTTGGGCGAGCTCGACCTGTCGGGCGTGACGATCGGTGCGGTGGCGCAGAGCGTGCTGATCTACCTGGGCGTTCCGTTCCTTGGCGGCCTTCTGACGCGGTGGATGCTGCGTCGCGGCGCCCGCGTGGCGTGGTACGACGGGAACTTTCTGCCGGCGATCGGGCCGGTGACCCTGGTGGCCCTGCTGTTCACGATTGTGGTGATGTTCAGCCTTAAGGGGGACGCGGTGGTGGCGATTCCGCTGGACGTGTTGCGCATCGCGCTGCCGCTGGCGGTGTATTTTGCGATCATGTTTGCCGCGACCTTCTGGATGAGCGTGCGCGCGGGTGCGGACTATCCGCGGGCGGCGACGCTGGCATTCACGGCGTCGGGGAACAACTTTGAGCTGGCGATCGCCGTCGCGGTGGGGGTGTTTGGACTGCACTCCGGGGCGGCCTTTGCGGCGGTGGTGGGACCGCTCGTGGAAGTGCCCGCCTTGATCCTGCTGGTGGGACTTGCGCTGCGGTGGAAGCGCGGGTTGGGTGCGGCGCCATGAACATCGCGACGATGGCGGCGACCGACTGGTCGGCGGTGGCGGCGATCTACGCGGAGGGAATTGCAACGGGCCACGCGACGTTCGCCGTGGCGCCACCGGGAAGTTTTGAGGATTTTGCCGACGGAAAGCTCATGGCGTGCGCCGTGGTGGCACGAGATGAAGGGATGGAAGGTGGAGGGGTGCTCGGCTGGGCCGCGTTGACGAAGGTGTCGGACCGTTGTGTGTACGCCGGTGTCGCGGAGGTGAGTGTTTATGTGGCGGAGGCTGCGCGCGGACGTGGCGTTGGCGCGGCGCTGATGAGCGGACTGATCGCGCGAGCGGACGCCACCGGGGTGTGGACGCTGCAGGCGGGGATTTTTCCGGAGAATACGGCGAGCCTGGCCCTTCATGCGCGCCATGGCTTTCGGGTGGTGGGGCGACGCGACCGGATCGGCAAGATGACGCATGGACCGCTGGCGGGACGCTGGCGCGACACCCTGTTGCTGGAACGGCGCAGTGAGGTGACGGGGCAGGAATGAGAGTTGGGAGTTGAAAGTGGAACGGTGCGTGCGAGCATAAACAACTCGCATGAAACTCGACATTCCGCCCGGGGACTTTGCCGGCTACATTTTCGATCTCGACGGCACGCTCGTGGACACGATGCCGCTGCATTATCGCGCATGGGATGCGGCGATGCGGGGCGTGGGACTTCAGTGCCCGCTCGACGAGGATCTGTTCTATTCGTTGGGGGGCGTGCCAACGCGGCGGGTTGCGGAGCTGATCGGCCAGCACTACGGCCTGAAAATCGATGTGGAAGAGGTGTTTCACACCAAGGAGCGGCTGTTTAACCAGATTCGGGCGGATGCACGGCTGATTGAGCCGGTGGCGGAGTTTGCGCGGCGCATGGCCAAGACCCACCCCGTGAGCATCGCCTCGGGCGGGACGAGCGACATCGTGCATCCGATGCTGAAGCTGACGGGACTGACGGAGGTTTTTCCGGTCGTGGTGACGGCGGACGATGTGGTGCATGGAAAGCCGGCGCCGGACATGTTCCTGCTCGCGGCGAAGCGCATGGGGGTGGAGCCGACCCGATGCTTGGTGTTTGAGGATGCGGAGCCCGGTATGCGCGCGGCGGAGGCGGCGGGGATGAAGTGGGTGCGGGTGACGAGTCGTAAAAAGTGACCACGTCGGTGTCGCGGAGGTAGTGTAACTACGCTGTGGTTCTGCGTTGTGCTGATTTTGCCATTGGCGGATAAAGCGGTTTCGGTCATCTCGACTCGAAGCTGGCCAGTGTTATGGCGCACCGTGAAGTCCCCCACCTACCCACAATGAGAAACTCGCTCAAAACCACCTTCCTGTTTGCCGTGTCGCTCGTGCTAGTCATGGGAGGGGCCGGTTGCACCAAAGAAGCCAAGAAGGCCCGTCGTCTGTCGAAGGCCAACGAGTACTACCAAGCCGGGGAGTACGAAAAGGCGGAGATCGAGTACAAGAATGTCTTTCAGATCGAACCGATGAATCCCGAGGCTGTGAGCCGGCTGGGCATCATCTTTTTCGAACAGGGTCGGGCGGGAATCGCGGCGGCATTCCTGATCAAAGCACGCGAACTCCAGCCAGACAACTTGGATGCCCGGATCAAACTGGCCATGGTTTACGCCGGGACTGGCCGGCTGGCGGAGGCGCGCGAGGAGGCCATTTATGTGTTGGATCACCGTCCCAACGACGAGGACGCACCGGTCTTCCTTGCGGAGACCGCGACACAGTCAAAAGAGGCCGATGAAATCCGGCAGCGTCTGCAGAAGCTGCCCAACGTCCAGACCGCTCCGGTCCAACTCGCGCTCGGTTTGCTCGATTTGCGTCAAGGGAAGCTGGCGGATGCTGAAGCCGCGTTCAATCGCGCGAAGGCTTCGGCTCCGAATTCGGCGGCAGTCCATTTTTCTCTGTCTACGCTCTACATGGCTCAGAAGAAGATGACTGAGGCCGGTAAGGAACTTGAAACTGCAGCTTCTCAGTCCCCGATTCGGTCCCCTCGTCGAATCCGGTACGCCCAGTTCAATATCCAGACTGGCAAGCTTGAGGTGGCACGGCAGATCCTGAACGAAATCACTCAGAAGGCTCCGGATTCGGTGACTGCGTGGATGCTGTTGGCTAACATGGGAATGGCTGAGAAGAAATATGACAATAGTTTGGCGGCATTGGCTAAGTTACTCGCACTCGACCCTTTGAATCATGATGCCCTTCTGCTCCGTGCGCGGGTATTGTTCGACAAAGGGGACCGTGACCACGCGATCTCGGAGCTTGAGCGGCAGTCGAAGGTCTTCCCGAAGTCACCGGAATTGTTGTTCCAACTCGGCAAATCCCATTTGGCGATGGGAAATGCGGAGAAAGCGGCTGTGAGTCTGACGCAGGGCCTGGCGCTGGCCCCGGGGTTTCCCGGACCGACTCTCATGCTGGCGGAGGTGAATATCCGCCTCGGGAAAGCGGATGCGGCGATCACTGCTCTGAAACCTTTTGTCCAAAAAAATCCCTCGGTTGCCGAGGCGAGGTTGCTGCTGGCCCAGGCGTACCGCGTCCAAGGAAAGCTGGAGGAGGCTCTCGAGGTCTACCGGCAGATTGAAAAGGCGTTTGCGCCCCGGCCAGAGCCCGCCCATCTCAGTGGCCTGATCCTCCTCCAGCAGAAGAAGTGGGAAGAGGCGCGGGCCGCCTTCACCAAGGCGCTGGAGATCGATCCCACGTTCATTGCGGCGACGGAACAGTTGGTCGATGCTGACTTGGCGCAGAAGAAATACCCGGAAGCCAAGGCACGGGTCGACGCCATGCTCTTGAAGCGCCCGGAATCGGCGGAGTTGTATATCTTACTGGCCAAGATTCACTTGGCGGCATCTGATCCCAAGCAGGCGGAGGCCGCACTCCAAAAAGTGGTGGCTCTGCAGCCTGATTCCCCGACTGGTTTCCTCATGTTGTCGCGGCTGTACATCGTGAGCAAAGAGAAAGACAAGGCGTTGGCCAACTTGCAGCAGGCGGTGGCAAAGAATCCGAAGAACGTGGAGGCCTTGATGCTGATCGCCGTGATCAATGAACAGCAGAACAATTTTGCGGCTGCGCGCGACAACTATGAAAAAGTGGTGGCGATCAGTCCTAAATTCGCGGTGGCGCTTAACAATCTGGCCTTCCTCTATTCCGAGCGATTTGGGGAATTGGAAAAAGCCTTTCAGCTGGCGCAGCGCGCCCGGGAGTCTCTCCCGCTGGATCCAAACATCGCCGATACCCTGGGGTGGATCGTCCTGAAGAAGGGCCAGTACACCCGTGCGGTCAGTCTGCTCTCTGAGGCAGCCGAAAAACTGCCGAAATCGGCGGAAGCGCAGTATCACGTGGGTATGGCGCAGTATCAGATGGGGGCTGAGAAGCCCGCCAAAGCAGCGTTGGAGCGGGCGTTGGCGCTTAATGCGACGTTTCCCGGGGCGACAGAAGCCAAGCAGGCGCTGGCGGTCCTCGCCATCGATCCGGTATCCGGTGGCGCTGCGGCGCAGAGCGCTTTGGAGAAAGTGGTGGCAGCGAATCCCAATGATTCAATCGCCCTGACCCGACTTGGCGAAGTTTACGCGAAAACGGGAAATGTTGACAAGGCCAAGGCGACGCTGGAGTTGGCGCTGAAAGCCAATCCTGGCAACATCCCGGCGGCAATGGAGATGGTTCGTATCCATCTGTCTCAAAAGGAGACCACCAAGGCCATGGAACTTGCCAAGGCCACACGCAAGTTGGCCCCTGATGACCCAGAGGTGGCCCACGCGATGGGCCAGATCGCCTTTGGGGCGGGCGACTACACTTGGGCGCTCAGCCTGCTTCAGGAGAGTGCGCGCAAACAGACCGAGGATCCGGAGGTCCAGTACGATATGGCCCGCGCGGCCTTTGCCAAAGGTCAAATTGCACAATTTTCGCCGGCATTGCGTCGGCTCACAATTATCGATGCGACCAAGGGTGGGAACGATGGCAAGGCGCTGGAACGTGGTACTGCAGCGCGCGAAACGTTCTCCGGCGATCCCGAATTGTCGAAGGCCTTGGGAATGATAACCTACCGACAGGGCAGTTACTCCCGGGCGAAGAATTTCTTGGAGGAGAGTTTTCGGCAGCTGGGCTCTGATGCTGAGGTGGCATACTATCTCGGCATGGCGCAGCACAACCTGAAGGAACGGGCTGCGAGCCTACGTTCGCTGAAGAAAGCTCAAGAACTCGGCCTGAAGGCCGACTTGGCGGAAGAGGCCAAGAAAGTAATTGGAACTGGAAAGTGAACTACGTAGTTAGTGCGAAAAGTAGCCATTGGCTAAATTACGTATCGGCAGGGTATTAGTCGCTGTGTCGAGATTTCTTACGAATTTTTGCGATGGTTTTCACCTCCACTAGTTTTTGTTTGATAACATATTAAGTCAGATTTCTGGTTCCCGGAGCCAAATCTGGCTCGTTTCGTCGGAAATGCTTACCTTTCCGTCGGCCATTGATCCAAATCGGCCAAAGGCTACGTATTTTAAGCGATTATTATCATGCTTATTATCAACGATTTGTGCCAATTTTCACCGCTTTCTTTGGCATTGGCACCAAACGCGCTGTACGTAGTAATCTTCGGTCTAGGTAACCGCCAATTCGACTAAAATGAAAACAAGCAAAACATACACTGCAGGATTCGCCGCCGCTCTGCTGCTGCTCGGTGCTTCCTCCGCAAACGCTGCTAACATCACCATCAGCGACAACAACATTGGTAGCAATGGTTACGTCGAGGATGATGGTTCCTCTTACAGTGGATGGTACAAGGGCGGATCCGCCTACTTGGCTACTTCCGGTGCGACTCAGGCAAAGTCTGAGTATCAGGAAGTTGAGCCGGGTATGCAAATCGCCACTGGTTGGGATCTGGCGGCGTTCGTAACTCCAGGTTCGGGCAGGCTGGGTGTGGTCTCCGCTTACAACTTGGCAGAGGGTTTCGGTAACACGACGATTGGGGACATCATGGTTTCGACCAACCCTGGCAGCGTGACTGGTTACGCCGATCCGGGTACTCCCTATCCGCACTACGTTGCCAACTCCGCTTACAATTTCAACTTCGCGATCAAGTTTGATTTCGCTGCGAATACTTACAAGGTATTGAAGATCGACGCCAATACGTTGATGGAAAACGGTGAGTACGCCGGTACGTCGAACTACAACGCGGCTTCGCAGCCGTGGCGTGTCGCCAATGCCTTTAGTGGAAATTTCGATGCCGCTCACGGTTACAATCTGGGTACTGAGATCTTTTCTGGTAGCCTCTATTACTCCAATACGGCATCCGTTGCGGCCATGAGCGCGCTTACAGGCTACACTGTGACAAACGAGTATAAATACTACGCCGAAGTGAGCACCGGTTGGCTAGCTCCCTTCCTGCCCGCCACCAATCCGAGCGTGCTATACAAGCTCACAATGGAATGCGGTAACGATAACATGCTGGGCTCCCAGACGTCCGGTTTCAATCAAGTTCCTGATGGGTCTGCCACATTGGCGCTCCTAGGTCTAAGTTTCCTGGGCCTTGTTGGAGCGGCAAAGTTCAAGAGCCGTAAAGCGGCCTGATTCGAGCGAAAGATTTCTTTCAGACTGAGCGCCATCCGCAAGATGGCGCTCCTTTTGCTGCAAAACAAGGCCAGCTGCG
This sequence comes from Verrucomicrobiota bacterium, assembly GCA_026398065.1. Taxonomy (GTDB): domain Bacteria; phylum Verrucomicrobiota; class Verrucomicrobiia; order Opitutales; family Opitutaceae; genus GAS368. The sequence goes on from JAPLTR010000701.1 coordinate 40,986, forward strand.
ACCAAGAGTCCTTTCCTTATTGACGCGCCTCACTATTTTGTTGATCCAGCCTCTTCTCTGTATTTATTAGAGACAGTTGAGTTTACGTCACAACACAAGCGCCTTTATTATGTATTTGAAAACCAAACTGACGATCGGGTTTCTCTTGGTTGCTGCTTTCTTCGCTCCATTAGGCGCTCAGGTCGTCGCGTTGCCTTATCAGTTAGTCGTCAATCCTATTTTCGTTCAGAATGGTCCGGCAGGTAATATTGCGGTCCAGTCCAACTACGCGTCGTCTATCGCGCTCTTTCAGGAGGCGACCCAGCGCGTCTATGCCCAGGCAGGAATCCGGGTTGTTTGGCAAGCTCCCACAGTCTTTACCACTAACAATAGTTCATTCTATACGATTGGCTTCGGACCCCAAGGTTCGCTGGATGTGGATAATCTTACGCAGGCTTCTGGAAATGGTGCGTCTGGCAGTGCGACGATTCTAAATTTGTGGTTTACTGGACCTACGCCAACAGGAACGCTTGGTGTCTCGCAACAGAGCAATAATCTCCACTCCTTTTCTTTACCAGACGGGGATATCAAGCACGGTGCCACTGTTTCGGAGTCGATATTCGTTCCAAGTGGTTCCTATTCGCTGACAACACTTCCACACGAAATCGGGCATGTGCTCGGCCTTGATCATAACGCCATCATTTCGGGTCAAGGCGGACCAGCCTTTAATCAGGGCTTAGGCACCTCTAGCACGGTGTTGACAGGAGGAAATCTCATGGCTGGTGGTACGGTAGGTGCCACTACACTTGGTGCAATAACGACTGACGGTTCGACCGGATTTGGACTATTAACCGCAAATCAAATCACGATGCTCCACCTAAGTCCGATGGTAACCACGAATCCCGTCGCAGGCGATACGTATAACTATTCAGCGATACCGGAACCTGCTAGTTACGCGCTTGCTGTGGGATCTTTGATCGCTTTTTCGATGGTTGTCCGGCGACGGAGGAATTGAACTTAGATTAGGTTTGTGAGTGGTTTGGTTTTCGCCTATTGGACAATCATTCCGTGAAACGGACTATTTTCGCGCTTTGACTGTATCCGCTTCCGGATGGCTCAGATTCGTGCATGAGTTCACATCATTGGACTAGGTGCTGGGTCTTGAGAGGAGACGTCCTGCCAGTGTCGATCTCGTTTGATTGTAACGGATTGCTGATCGGGCACTTAAAAGCGTAGGATTTCTACGAGCGGTAGTTCTACTGCTGGTTAGCCGATTTCAGTCTTGCTGGTTTCCCGGTTTCAGCTATCAAAGTATTAGCTGAAGGATCGGACTAGGTTGATCCCTCGCCGCTAACCAATTTGTTGCCCATGTCGTTATTTTTTCGGCCCTTCGAAACTAGGACCGGCTGCGCAAAGCGGACTCGGTCGACCTCGGTTATGCTGCGGCAGTCCCGTTTCATCGTGTTGCCGTTTTGTCTGTCATTACTTGTTGGCTGTCACGAGCCCCCAGTATTGGCGTCGCGCAAATCCGAAGTAGCCGAACAGAAGTCATCTGTTCAGACCGCCCAGCGGGCGGACGTCTTCACTGTTCAGAATGGTGACACGCTGCGCTTTAGTTTTCCGGGTTCTCCAAACTTAGATACTTCGCAGCAGATCCGGCCCGATGGACGCATCACCATGCCGATCATCGGCGAAGTGGTTGCGGCGGGAAAGACTCCCGTGGCGCTCGAGAAAGAATTGGTCACACTTTATTCCCCTCACTTGGTCTCTAAGGAGGTCACTGTGACGGTCGTCTCCGCGTCTTTTTCGATTTTCGTGTCCGGTGCTGTGCAGAAACCGGGGAAAATAACGACGGATCGCCCTATTACGGTGCTGGAGGCGATCATGGAGTCAGGTGGGTTCGATACCGCAAAAGCTAACACGGCGGCCGTTGCAGTTATCCGGCAGAACGGAAACAAAACTGAGCACTTCACCTTGAATTTGAAGCAAGTATTGGAAGGCAAGCAGGTAGAGGCCTTTTATTTGCGCCGCTCCGATATCGTGCACGTGCCCGAGAAATTTACCTGGTTTTAGACTTGTAGGGTCAGGCTTGGGGTCAGGCTGACTTGGTCGTCCTCGGATATGCCGGCTTCGAGAGAAAGGCTAACACCTCGGACAAAAGGGGGGCGCCACCCGCTTCACGCGCTCCGGCCTCACCCTTGATTCTTCCTAGATACTTAACGGAGTAGTGCTAGGTCAGCAGGTCCTTAATTACGTGACCGTGGACGTCCGTGAGTCGAAATTGCCGGCCCTGGAATTTGAAGGTGAGTCGTTCGTGATCGATCCCGAGTTGGTGCAGGATGGTCGCCTGCAGATCATGGACGTGGACCTTGTTTTCGACCGCGTTGAAGCCAAACTCGTCCGTCGCGCCGTAGCTGATGCCGGGCTTCACTCCGCCACCGGCCATGAATTGCGTGAACGCGTACGGATGGTGATCGCGGCCCCATTGCTTCACGTCGTCGATCTTTCCCTGAAGGAAAGGCGTGCGCCCAAATTCTCCGCCCCAGATTACGAGCGTGTCGTCGAGCAGGCCACGTTGCTTAAGATCGCGGATGAGGGCGGCGGACGGAGCGTCGGTGTCCTCGCACTGGATCTTGAGTTGGGAGTTGAGATTGCGGTGCTGGTCCCAGCCGGCGTGCATAACTTGGATGAAACGCACGCCCCGTTCCGCGAGACGTCGGGCCATGAGACAGTTATAGGCGTAGCTGCCCTGGCGCCGTACCTCGGGGCCATACATCGCCAGTGTCGCCTCCGACTCCTTGGAGAAATCGGTGAGCTCGGGCACGCTCGCCTGCATCTTATAAGCCATCTCGTATTGCGCGATACGGGTGGTGATCTCGGGGTCGCCGAAATCCTCCCGCTTGATCTCGTTGAGATGAGCGAGGTCGTCGAGCAGCCCACGGCGCACCTCGCGGCTCATGCCGGCGGGATTTGAGAGATAGAGGACCGGGTCGCCTGCGCCACGAAACGCGACGCCTTGGTACTTGGTGGGGAGGAAGCCGCTACCCCAGTAGAAATCGTAGAAGATCTGACCGCAGCTCGCCTCCTTGTCGCGCGAGGTCATCACGACAAAGGCGGGGAGTTCCTCGGTTTCGCTGCCGAGACCGTAGCTGAGCCATGAGCCCATCGAGGGCCGGCCGGCCATCTCGGAGCCGGTGAGGAAAAACGTGATCGCGGGCGCGTGATTCACCGCCTCAGTGTGCAACGACTTCACGAAGCAGAGGTCGTCGGAGATTGATGCGATCTGCGGGAGAAAATCGGAGACCCAGGCACCGGACTTCCCGTGTTGGGAGAATTTCGTGATCTCGCCGAGGACAGGGCGCGCGGTCTGCCCGCCGGTCATGGTGGAGAACCGCTTGCCACCCGTGAGTTCGTCCGGGATCTGGCGGCCGTGCCACTCGCGGAGCTTTGGTTTGTAGTCGAAGAGATCGACATGGGAGGGGGCCCCGTTTTGGAAGAGGTAGATGACGCGTTTTGCCTTGGGCGCAAAATGAGGGAGATCGGGCAGGCCGGGGATGGGCCGACGTGGAGCGGTGCCCGCGGCAAGCGCGTCGCGGCCGAGAAGCGAGGCGAGGGCGGCGGTGCCGACGCCCATCGCGGTGCGGCCGAAAAACTGGCGGCGGGTGTAAAGGGCCTGGCCGGCGAGCAGCGGGTTCATGGCAAAGGGGTTTTGGTTCGGAGAACGGAGCAAGCCGCCTTATTCTTTCGAGAGGGTTTCATCGAGATTCAGCACCAACAGGCAGAGCGTGGTCCACGCGGCGTGTTCGGCGGGAGCCAGATTTTCGGGGCGTGGAGCCTCGCCGGTGGAGGAAAGTTCGCGAGCGGACTTGGCGTCGGCGGCGAAATCAGCGCGCAGTTTCATGAGGCGCCCAAGGAGGACCTGGCGTTCGGCCTTCGTCGCTGCACGTCCGGTCGCGAGGCGGAAGGCGTGGTCGATCCGTGCGGCATCGTCCGGCGCGGCGGCGATCACGCGCTGGGCCATCACGCGGGCGGCTTCGACGAAGGCGGGGTCGTTGAGGGTGACGAGAGCGTGCAGGGGGGTGTTGGTGCGGGCGACCTTCACCGTGCAGACCTGACGGGCGCCGGCGTCGAAAAATGTAGTGGGACCGACGATACGGCGCCAGAACACGTAGAGGCTGCGACGGTAGAGGGCGTCGCCATGATCCTGTTGGTACGTTTTCTTCCCGAAGGTCGCCTCTTCCCAGATGCCCTTGGGCTGGTAAGGCTTGGTCGCCGGGCCCCCGAGTTGCTCGACGAGGAGGCCGGCGGCGGCGAGCGCCTGGTCCCGGATCATCCACGAGGGCAGCCGGTAGCGCGGGCCGCGGGCGAGGAGGCGGTTCTCGGGGTCACGCTCGTGGGCCGCGGGTGTCATGCGCGACGACTGACGGTAGGTGGCGCTCGTCACGATCAGGCGGTGCAGCGCCTTCATGTCCCAGCCGCTGGCAACGAACTCTGTGGCCAGCCAGTCGATCAACTCGGGGTGGGAGGGGCGCTCGCTCTGCACCCCGAAATCCTCCGCGGTCTTCACAAACCCGGTGCCGAAGAAAGCCTGCCACGCGCGATTCACCGTGACACGGGCGGCGAGAGGGTTGGCCGGAGAAACCAGCCAGCGCGCCAGGTCGAGGCGGTTGAGGCGTTCGGGCGTCGCGGGGGCGGAGGTGGAGTCTCTGGGGACCGCCAGAAGGCCGGCCGGGATCGACTTGGTTCGGAACACCTCGGGCACATGTCCCAGGACGCGGACGTCGGTCTTGCTCTCGTAGTTGCCCTTGTTGAGGACGAAGGTGTCGCGGGGCTTCGCGAGTTGGTCCATGATCATGACTTTCGTGATCAGGCTGTTGGCGTTGTCGCGGGCACGGACAGCATCGAGCGAGGCTTGGAGAAGGCGGGCGTACTCTGGGTCGGGCGCCGTGTCGCGAAAGTAGGGGACGGCTTCGAGCAAGGCGTCGGCTCCGCGTCGCTTTGGCTCCACCTTGGCGAGAACGGCGGGAAGATTGCCGGGGAGCTTCTGTGCGTCGGGGGAGTCGGCGAGCGGTTTGCCCTCGGGGCGGGGAAATTTCTTCAGTTCGTAGGCTTCGACCTCCTTGGAGATGAGGTCGATCTGCGCTTGAGCCACCTTTACAGCGGCGCGCTCCGCATCGGTGGAGAGGTCGAGATTGGGGAGGAGTTGTCCGCCGCGCTGACCACCGCTGGCGCCGCCAGTCTCCGACATCTGGTTGAAGATATCATACAGCGCGTAGTAATCCGTCTGCTTGAAGGGATCGAACTTGTGGTCGTGACAGCGGGCGCAGGTGAACGTCGCGCCCAGCCAGACGGTCGCAGTGGTCTCGACGCGGTCGAAGACGTTTTCGACGCGGGTCTCCTCCGCGATGCGGCCACCCTCGCCGTTGAACATGTTGTTGCGGTGGAAACCGCTCGCGAGCTTCTGCTCGCGGGTGGCATTGGGCAGCAGGTCGCCCGCGAGTTGCTCGATGGTGAACTGATCGAAGGGCATGTTGGCATTGAGCGCGTTGACGACCCAGTCGCGCCACGGCCACATCGTGCGCTCGGGGTCGCCCTGAAAGCCGTTGGTGTCGGCGTAGCGGGCGAGATCGAGCCAGTCCCAGGCCCAGCGCTCGCCATAACGGGGCGAGGCGAGCAGGCGGTCGACGAGCTTTTCATACGCGTCGGGCGAGCGGTCGGCGATGAACGCCGCGGTCTCGGCGGGGGTGGGCGGAAGACCATTGAGATCCAGCGTGACGCGACGGATCAGGGCTTCACGCGAGGCCTCGGGCGCCGGGGTGAGCTTCTCCTGCGCGAGGCGCGCGAGCACAAAGGCGTCGATGGGATTGCGGATTTTAGATCGGGGATTTTCGATTTTGGGGACTGCCGGACGCCGAGGCGGGACGAAGGCCCAGTGCTCATTCCACGTCGCGCCTTCGGCGATCCATCGCCTGAGCAGACGCTTCTGCGCTTCAGTGAGGGTGCGATTCGACTTGGGCGATGGCATGACCTCTTCGGGGTCGGTGCTAAAGATGCGGGCGACGAGCTCGCTGTCGCCGGGCTTGCCGGGGACAATCGCGGCGTAGCCGGATTTGCCGACGGCGAGCGCGCTGTCGCGTTGGTCGAGGCGGAGCTTGGCCTTGCGGGCTTCGCCGTCCGGACCATGGCAAACCTGATCAAACTCACCCCGGAGGAAAAGACCCGGTACCGCTTTGTCGCCACTTCCGCCGGAATCTGGGAGCGCATTCAGTATTTCTACGGCATGGACCGGGTAT
>JAPLTR010000960.1 GCA_026398065.1 Verrucomicrobiota bacterium
GCACGCAACTGGTTTGTCCTCTCGCTGCCACTGACCGTCGCCCTCGCCTTTCGACCCGATCACACGCTGCCACTTCCGGTCGGCGGAGTATTCGTGGATCACGCTGGCGCCGTAGCCGTCCGCGACGTAGATGCGACCGTCGGGACCGACCGCGATGGCGGTGGGCTTGTACCCGTCGGTGACGTAGGTGCGGCCGTCATGGCCGACGATGGTGCCCGCGGGCTTCGCATTGGGTGTCTTGGGATTGGGCTTCCAGGCGTCGAGCGCGGTGTACAGGCCGCTCTCGGTCGGGCAGCCGATCTTCCAGATCAGCGAGCCGTCGAGGCCGAGTTTCACGACCTGGCTGCCCTTCACATGGGCGGCGTAGATAAACTGTTTGCCGCCCTCGTCGCGCAGCGTGAGGCCGTGGATGCCGCTGAACTCCGGCGCGATGGTGCGGAGCATGTTCCCGTCCGGGGAGAATACGAGAATGCCCGAGGGTCCGTCGGTGCTCACATAAATGAGGCCCGCGCGGTCCACCACGACGCCGCCGTGCGTGGGACTGAGCGTGGCTGGGGCGGGAATCTTGGCCCAGCCGGTCTGCACTTCAAACTTCCACGAACCGGAGCCGAGCGGCCCGGCGGGAATGGGCGCGGCGGCGACCTTCCAGGAGGCAGGGGTGGTCGGCTGGTCGTCCGGATGGGCGACGGCGAGCGAAGAAAGGACACAAAACGTCAGGGCAAGGCGATGGGGAGAAATCATGGGACGGGGGAAATCGGGGACTCGGGACAGCAAGACGACACGGGCAACCAACTGTAACCGCCTAGTTCATTCGGAAAACTTGGCGCGGTGTCCACCCAAACGATGCTGAAATTTCATCGCCCGCCCCGGAAGCGACAGCCTACCGTCCGCCCCGATATCACCGTTCCCATGAAACAATCCCTCGCCACCCTTTCGCTCGTCGTACGCGATTATGACGAGGCGATCGCCTACTACACGGGGGTGCTCGGGTTCCGGCTCGTCGAGGACTCGCCGCGCGGCCCGGGCAAACGGTGGGTGGTGGTCGCACCGTCGGGCTCGGAGGGAAAAGGCGCCCACCTGCTGCTGGCGAAAGCCAAAAACGCCGCCGAACTCGCCGCCGTGGGCCACCAGACCGGCGGACGCGTGTTCCTGTTTCTCCAGACGGACGATTTCCACCGCGACCACCGCGCGTATCAGGCGCGAGGCGTCGAGTTCCTCGAAGAGCCGCGCAACGAAGACTACGGAATCGTCGCCGTCTTCCGCGACCTCTACGGCAACAAGTGGGACCTGCTGCAGTTGAAGTAGCGGCGGGCGGGGCTCAGAGTTCGACCAGGGAGAACCCGTCGAAGTCGGCCGTCACCTGCCCCTTGGTGAAGGAGTGGACCCACACCTCCACCTGCACGGCTCCCTCGGGGGCGACGCCCTTGAGGACGCGGTCTTTCCATTCGGTGTCCTTCGTGGTCATCCGCAGGATGTTCTGGTTCTGCTTTTCCGGGGTGTTCAGGTAGCCGCCCTTGGCATCGTAGAACCGCAGGTACACGCCGACGAAGTTGCCCTTGATGATGCGCGACGCAAAGCGGACCTCGTAAGTCTTGCCCGGCACGGCGGGAAATTTGGCGGCGGCGAGACTGGAGCCGAGCGTGTCGCTGGTGTCGGTCACCCGCAGACCGAGCTTGCCGGTGTGCGCGGCCTCCGGGACGGCCGCGCTCATGCCATTGTCACCCTCAGCCTTCCAGCCGGTGAGCTGCTGCTCGAAATCGCCGTTGGCGAGCGCCAGCGGCTTCTCCGCGCGAACGGTGGAAAATGACAGGATTCCGGCCAGGCCGACGACGAGGAGAAGCGATGGGGATTTCATGGAGCGGACATTCAGCGGCTGAAGCCGCCGCCGCGTCAAGGCACGCCTAACTACGCGCCTGACGCCCGCTCCCGGCCGTGGTCACTCCACCGGCTTCACGTCCTTCACCGGCCACTTGGAGACGGTGAGGCCCTTCGCGCTGCGGCTGCTCACGGGGATGGTGCCGAGGTCGAAGTCGAGCTCACGGATGCGCGCGCCGCTGCGGCCGTCAATAAAGACCTTCACGTGCTTCGGCATCTCCTTTTCGGTCTTCGCCACGTGGAGCCAGACGATCTTCGAGCCCTCACTCTTCACAAGCGGGTAGAGCTTGTCGCGCGAGAGGCCGCCGATCTGGAAGCGTTTGGCAAAGGCCTTTCCACTCTCCTTGTCCTGGTACACCATCGAGTAGAACGCCGTGTCGCCGTCCTTCGGAAACACCGCGACATGGATGATGTCGCGGCCCATGAAGACCTTGTCGGCCACTTTCGCGACCTTGAGCGAACCGTCGCGCATGATCGTGAGCACGGCGTCGAGGATCGTGCAGTCCTGCACGTATTCGTGCTGGCGCCAGTTGAGCCCGATGAAGCCGTCCTCGCGGTTGACGTAGAGTCGTTGATTGGCGGAGACGACAGCCGCGGCGTCGATCTGCTCGATCTCGTCGTAGCTGGTGCGGCGCTTGTGGCCCTTGCCGTATTTCTCCTGGAGCATCTCGAACCAAGCAATGGCGTAGCCCGTGAGGTTCTTGAGGTTCGCCTTCGTCTCCTTGATGCCTTCTTCGATCTTCTTGAGGGCCTCGTCGGCCTGGAACCGATTGTAGGCGGAGATGCGCTTGATGCGGATTTCGGTCAGGCGGGTGATGTCCTCGTCGGTCACCTCGCGGCGGAGCTGCTTGAGAAACGGCTTCAGGCCCGCGCGGATTTCCTCGAGCACGCTTTCCCACGTCTTCGATTTCTCGATATTCCGGTAGATGCGCTCCTCGATGAAGATGCGCTCCAGCGAATCCCAGTGCCACTGCTGCTCCAGCTCGCCCAGCTTGATCTCGAGCTCGCGCTTCAGGAGCTCCTTCGTGCGGTCGACGCTGCGGCGGAGGATCTCGCGCACGCCGAGGAACTGCGGCTTGTCGTTCTCGATCACGCAGGCCGCCGGCGAGAGCTGCATCTGGCAGTTCGTGAACACGTAGAGCTGCTGGATCACCTTGTCCGGCTCCGCGCCCTGCGGGAGGTGGACGAGGATTTCCACGGTATCGGCGGTGTTGTCGTCGACGTGCTTGATCTTGATCTTGCCCTTCGCGTTGGCCGCGAGGATCGACTCGATGAGCGACTCCGTGGTCGAGCCAAAGGGCAGCTCGGTGATCGCGAGCAGGTATTTCGACCGCTGCTCGATCTTGGCGCGGACCTTCACCTTTCCGCCCCGCTCGCCATCGTTGTACTCGGAAAAATCGGCGATGCCGCCGGTCGCGAAGTCAGGGAAGATGCGGAAGGTTTTCCCCTGAAGATGGTTGATTGCCGCGCGGCAGAGATCGTTGAAATTGTGCGGGAGGATCTTCGTCGCGAGACCAACCGCGATGCCTTCGGCGCCCTCGAGGAGGACGATGGGGAACTTGGCGGGCAGCGTGACGGGCTCCTTGGCGCGACCGTCGTAGCTGAGCTGCCACTCGGTGGTCTTCGGGTTGAAGAGCACGTCCTTCGCGAAATTCGTCAGGCGCGCCTCGATGTAACGCGGCGCCGCGGCCTCGTCGCCCGTGAGCATGTTGCCGTAGTTGCCCTGCGGCTCGATGAGGAAGGCCCGCTGGCCGATGCCCACGAGCGCGGCGCCGATGGAGGCGTCACCGTGCGGGTGGAGCGACATGGCGCGACCGACGACGTTGGCGACCTTGTGGAAACGCCCGTCGTCCATGTCCCACAGGGTGTGGAGAATGCGGCGCTGCACGGGCTTCAGGCCGTCGTCGATATGCGGGACCGCGCGGTCGAGAATGACGTAGCTCGCGTACTCGAGAAACCAGCCGCGGTAGCTCTTCGCCAACGGCGAGTCCTCCTCCTGCACGGTCGCCCCGCCGCGGCGAGGGCCGGGAGTAAACACCGCAGGGCCGTCCACCACGGGCGTGACCACCGAGCCTGTGGCCGGGGCCGCTTCAGCCGCGGAACCGGTCCCAACCGCACTGACGCCAGCCGCCGCAGGCGGAGTCCCCTCGGCCGGGGGGACCGTGGACTCAGGCGCGGGGGTCGCTCCCGACGCTGCTGCAGGATCGAGCGGCAACTCGGGTTGGTCGGAACTCTTCGGTGTCTTTTTCTTGGGCATTTCGCGCGAAAGGGATTGATGAAAAACGCAGGCTGGCACGCGGGCGCGCCGCGCGTCAAGCGGCGGACGCTAGGGCGCGGGGCGGCTCCCCTCGCCGCCGGCCAGCACGCGCAGCGCCGCCTCCAAGTCCGGATCCCGGCCCGCGCGCAGGTCGGCGACCGTCCGGGCGGTCTTGACGTCCGGCTCGACGCCGTCGCCTTCGAGGCGACGCCCCTTGGGCGTCACGTAATCCCAATGGCTGAGCTGCAATTCACCGCCATCGGGCAAGGAGTGAAACAAGCTTGAGAGCACCGCGCCGGCGGTCTTCCGGCCGATGACCGTCGCCCGCCCGTGCTCCTGCAGCACGGCGGTAAAGATCTCCGCCGCGCTTCCCGTGGAGCCGTCCACCAGCACCGCCACGCGCCCCCGATAGCGGGCCGAACCGATCTGCCACGAACTCTTCCCGCTGCGATGCCCGCCGCGCCAGATGAACGTGCCACAGTCGACCGACCGGTCGAAAAACTCGCCGACGATGAAGCCGAGCGAAATGGTCGTCCCACCGGGATTGCGCCGGAGGTCGATCACGACGCCCGGTGCCTCGCGATGAGCCTTCAGTTGCGCGCTCAGCCAACGGGTGTCGGTCCAGTCGAACTCGTCGAAGCGCAGATAGACCAGCCCGCCCGACAGCGGCCTCATCTCCTGGATGGGTTTGGTTGAAAGGCTTTTGGCGACGAGGTCGAGTGTCACCGGCTGGTCGTTGGCATCGAGAAACTCCCATCGCGCCACCTCGCCCTCGGTCGGACGGGCCTCCGTGCGCGAAGTGAACGGCGCGCCGTTCCGCGCGACGACGATCCAGCCGGACCTGACGCCCGCCGCTTCAGCCGGACTGCCCGCCATGACCTCGCTCACAAACCACTTTCCCTCCAGCCGTGTCATGTTGAAGCCCGTGCGCGCCCGCGTTCGCGTGCCGCGCTCCCTCGCCTGCGCAGGCGACAGCGGATGGGTGTGGCTGTCCTTCAGCAGTCCCGTCATCGCATTTAGCGATGCATAGAGGGCCTTGTCATCCGCCGCCGCCGCGGCCTCCGCGCCGTATTTCAACCCGGCGTCACGCCAGTCCACGCCCTGCGTCTTGGGGTCGAAGTGCCAGTCGGCCACCAGGCTCCACACGCGGTTGAAGACGCGCAGGTTCCCCTGCGCCCGCGCGCGCTGCTCGACCGGCACCGCCTCCAGCGGGATGCGCGGCGCCGGCGTCGTCGTGCAGGCGGAGAGCGCCAGACCGACCAGCAGGCCGGCGATCGCGCGCCAGACCCAGAGCGGCCGGTTGCTCGCCGCCCGGCTCATACCTCCACGAGGTCTTTCTCGATCTTCAGGTTACCGATGATGAAGTCCTGCCGCTCCGGCGTGTTCTTGCCCATGAAGAAGCCGAGCAGTTCGTCGCTGTTGTGGAGATGGCTCAGACTCACGGGTTCGAGCCGGATGTTTTCGCCGATGAAGTCCTTGAACTCGCCGGCGGAGATTTCGCCGAGGCCCTTGAAGCGCGTGATCTCGTGGGTCGCACCGAGTTCCACCGTCGCCGCCTGCTTTTCCTGCTCGGAATAGCAATAGAGGGTCTTCTTCTTGTTGCGCACGCGGAAGAGCGGCGTCTCCAAAATGAAGAGGTGGCCGTTGCGGATGAGGTCGGGGAAGAACTGGAGGAAAAACGAGATCAGGAGCAGCCGGATGTGCATGCCGTCGACGTCCGCATCGGTCGCGATCACCACCTTGTTGTAGCGGAGGCCGTCGAGCGCCTCCTCGATGTTGAGCGCGGACTGGAGGAGGTGAAACTCCTCGTTCTCGTAGATGACCTTCTTGGAGAGGCCGTAGGTGTTGAGCGGTTTGCCCTTCAGGGCGAAGACCGCCTGCGTCTGGACGTCGCGGGTCGCGGTGAGGGAGCCCGCCGCCGAGTCGCCCTCGACGATGAAGAGGGTGCTCTCCTCGCCGCGCGGGTTCTTGTCGCCAAGGTGCAGGCGGCAGTCGCGGAGCTTGCGGTTGTGCAGCGAGGCCTTCTTGGCCCGGTCGCGGGCGAGGCCGCGGATGCCGGCGAGCTCCTTGCGCTCGAGTTCGCTCTCCTCGATCTTCCGCTTGAGCGTCTCGGCCGTCTCCTTGTTTTTGTGGAGATAGATGTCGAGCGACTGCTGCATGAACTTGCCGACGAAATCCTTCAGGGTCGGACCGCCGGGGCCGACGGCCGCCGAGCCGAGCTTGGTCTTGGTCTGCGACTCGAAGACCGGCTCCATCACCCGCACCGCGACGGCCGCGTCGATCGACTGGCGGATGTCGGCGGCGTCATAGTCCTTCTTGAAGAAGTTGCGGACCGTATCCACCAACGCCTCACGAAAGGCCGCGAGATGCGTGCCGCCCATCGTGGTGTGCTGGCCGTTGACGAACGAGTAGTACTCCTCGCCGTAGTGCGCACCGTGGGTGAAGGCCACCTCGATATCCTCCCCCTCGAGGTGCACGATCGGGTAGAGGGGTTCGCCGCTGAGGTTTTTTTGGAGCAGGTCGCGGAGGCCGTTTTCCGAGCGGAAGGACTTGCCGTTCAGCGTGAGGGTGAGCCCACGGTTGAGGAACGCGTAGTTCCAGAGCATGTCCTCGATGAATTCGAGGCGGAACCTGAAGTCCTTGCCGAAGAGGGCCTCGTCGGGCGTGAACTCGATCAGCGTGCCCTGGCGCTCGTCGCTCTTCGCGACCTTGTGGTCCTTCTTCAGCTTGCCCTGGGAGAATTCGACGAGCTTCGTCTGGCCCTCGCGAAAGGCCTGCGCGCGGTACTCGAACGAGAGCGCGTTGACGGCCTTCTGACCGACGCCGTTCAGGCCGACGGATTTCTGGAAGGTCTCGCTGTCGTACTTCGCGCCCGTGTTGATGATCGAGACGCAGTCGATCAGCTTGCCGAGCGGGATGCCGCGGCCGTAGTCGCGGATGCGCAGGGAGCGCTCGTTGAGTTCGACCTCGATTTTCTTGCCGTGCCCCATCGTGAACTCGTCGATGCAGTTGTCGATGGTCTCCTTGATGAGGACGTAGATGCCATCCTCGGCGTGCGTGCCGTTGCCGAGCCGGCCGATGTACATGCCCGGGCGCAGACGGATGTGCTCGAGCGAGGAGAGGGTCTTGATCGATGCTTCGGTGTAAGCTTGGGCCATGGGTGGTGTGTGGGCCTAAAGTCCGGCGCGACGGGGCGGTGACAAGCGCAAAACCATCCGGGGCGCCGCCCCGGACCGGGTGGCGCCCGGCTACAACCAAGGATGATTCCGCGCCGGACGAGCGGAAACGGAGGGTGACGAAAGCGCCGGGGAACCTCAGCCCAGCTTCACCCCGCGCATGTCGCCCGTCTCCATGAAATGGGTGTGGAAGGCGAAGGCATTGCGGAGCGACTGGGGCGTCTGGCCGGATTTGCTGAGCTCGACGTAATGCCGGAGCGCCTCGCGGAAATCGGGGTGCGCGCAGTTTTCTGCGATCAGCTTCGCGCGCTCCTGCGGGGATTTGCCGCGGAGGTCGGCGATGCCCTGGTCGGTGATGATCACCTGCACCGAGTGCTCGCTGTGGTCGGTGTGGCTCACGAGGGGCACGATGGTGCTGATCTTACCACCCTTCTGGAGCGCCGGACACACGAAGATCGAAATGAAGGCGTTGCGGGTGAAGTCCCCGGAGCCACCAATGCCGTTCATCATGCTGGTGCCCAGCACGTGCGTGCTGTTGATGTTGCCGAAGATGTCGGCTTCGATCGCGGCGTTGATCGAGATGATGCCGAGACGGCGGACGATCTCGGGGTTGTTTGAGATCTCCTGCGGGCGGAGGACGACCCGGGAACGGTAGAAGTCGAGGTTGGCGTAAAACTCCTTCGTCATCGTCGGGCTGGCGGTGATGGCCGTCGTGCTCGCGAAGGTGAGCTTGCCCTTCTGCATGAGCTTGAAGACGGCATCCTGCAGCACCTCGGAGTACATCTCAAACGGAGGGATGTCGTCGTTCTCACCCATCGCGGCGAGCACGGCATTGGCGATGTCGCCGACCCCCGACTGGATCGGCAAAAACGGCGCCGGGATCGTCCCCCGGCGGCGTTCGCCGGCCAGGAAGGCCGCGACATTCTGCCCGATGCGAAGCATGACCTCGCTCGGTTCCTCAAAGACCCCGGACTCGTCGGCCTGATTGGTCTCGACGATGCCGGCGATGCGCGAGGGATCGACCTTGACCACGGTCGTCCCAATCCGGTCGCGGACGGAGTACAGGGGAATCTCACGACGGCGCGGCGGATCGACCGGCTCGTAGATGTCGTGGAAGCCCAGCAATTGAGGCGACTGCGCGCGGTTGAGTTCGATGATGATCTTGTCCGCCACGTGGCAGAACGTCGGCGAGGCGCCGACCGACGTCGTCAGCACAATCTCGCCACCCGGATAGACCTCACAGGCCTCGACGATGGCGAACTTCACCTTGCCGAGAAACCCGTAGCGCACCGTCTGCGGCAGCTGCGAGAGGTGCATGTCGAAGAACTGGACCTCGCCGGCGTTGATCTTTTTCCGGAGGTCGGCATTCGACTGGTAGGGCGTGCGAAAGAGCACCGCGTCGGCCTTGGCGAGCTCACCATCGAGCGAAGGGCCGGTGGACGCGCCGGTGATAACCCCGATCTTGAACGGCCGGCCGGCGGCGTGCTCGGCCTTGGCGCGGGCGGCGATGGCACGCGGCACGGCCTTGGCGGCACCGGCGGGCGTAAAGCCGCTAAAACCAATGATATCGCCGTTCGCGACGAGCGCGGCGGCCTCTTCGGGAGTGAGTTTGGCGAAAGACATGGGGTCAGTTTAGCGGATGACGCGCGATCAAACGCCGCAGGAATTGCTGACACGACCGCATTTTTTGCCGAGTTGAAAAGCTGGGCTACTTGCGTGCCTCCTTGCGTCGCAAGCAGAAGCCCCGCTATAATCGTCCCCATCCCCAACGCTTCATGAAAAAAGTCACCATCATCGTCGGCGGCCTAGTTGCGCTCCTCCTCGTCGCCTACCTGTGTCTCGACGTCTTCCTCGGCTCGGTGGTGAAAGCGGGCGTCAACAGTTTTGCGCCGAAGCTCACCCAGACCAAGGTCGAGCTCAGCGGGGCCCGCATCTCGCCGCTCTCGGGCAGCGGCACGCTCTCGGGTCTCGTGGTCGGCAACCCGAAGGGGTGGAGCGACAACAACCTCTGCTCCCTCGGCAAGATCCGGATCGACGTCGTGCCGTTCTCCATCCTCGGCGACCATATTGTCGTCAACGAGATCGAGATCGACGCCCCCGAGTTCAACTACGAGACCAAGATCATCGCGAGCAACGTCGCCGATCTCCTCAAGAACATCGAGGCCGCCATGGGTGGCGGCAAGGACGCGGCCCCGCAGGCGACCACCAAGAGCGGCCAGCCCATCAAGTTTGAAGTGAAGAAATTCCGCA
>JAPLTR010000920.1 GCA_026398065.1 Verrucomicrobiota bacterium
GCCGCGATGGACTTCACCCACAAGGACTCCCTTGTGAAGCTCCTCCGCTTCGAGTCGTCGCTCACGGAAAAGGGCAAGTCCACCAGCCTGGCCGACTACGTCTCGCGCATGGGCACTGAGCAGAAAGAGATCTACTACCTCGTCGGCCCGAACCGCGCCGCTCTCGAAAGCGGCCCCTACCTCGAAGGCTTCAAGGCCCGCAACCTCGAGGTGCTCTTCTGCTACGAGGCCGTGGACGAGTACGTGATGAACAACGTCCGCGAATTCGACGGCAAGAAGCTCACCGCCGCCGACCATGCCGACGTCAAGCTCTCCGACCTCCCGAAGCCCGAGGGCGCCCTCAGCGAGGACGACACCAAGAAGCTCACCGCCTTCCTCAAGGAAGCGCTCGGCGAACGCGTCAGCGAGGTGAAGGCCAGCGACCGCCTCGTGGACTCGCCCGCCCTCGCGCTCAATGCCGACAAATTCATGTCCCCCCACATGCGCCGCATGATGAAGGCCATGAACAAGGACGGCGCCGAGTCGCCGCTGCGCGTGAACCTCGAAATCAACCCGCGCTCCGCCGTGATGAAGCGTCTCTTCGAGACGCACACCGCGTCGCCGGACCGCGCCAAGCTCGTCGCCGAGCAAATCCTCGACAACGCGCTCATCAGCGCCGGCCTGCTGGACGACGCGACCCCGATGGTCGCGCGCCTCTACAAGCTGCTCGAGAGCGTCTGATCGGACGGACGGATACCCGCCTCGTCGGAGGGGCCGCGCCCGCAATGGGCTGGCACCTCCGGCCCGGCCGGAGGCCTCACGCGAACGACATCCTTACTGGCTGTGGTGCGGCGTGGCCGTGACCGACGTCGTCTTCCCGGTCACTTCCGGCTGGGCGTGCGCCGGAGCCTTGTAAGTGGAAAAACCGTACCAGCCCGCCGCGATGATGCCGGCGATCAGGATCAGTACGACGGGGAGCGGAATTTTCGGCTGCTTCGTACTCATGCCGAGTTCCTGGGTGTAATCGTTGCTTGCCATGGTTTGGCATATTTCGACACCGCCGGCCTCAACGTGAGCCCAAATTTCGTCAATCAGCGACTATTAGCGCATGAATGGCGCTCATGTAGCGACTAACGCGAGCCGAGCCGGCTGACGACTCGCCCGCAGCGCCGTCCCGTCAGCCAGAACACGCCCATCCAGCTTTCCCCGCCTTATTTGTCCGCCACGGCGACCGAAGCGGGCGCGGAGGCGGAGGCCTTCTTCACCGGAGCCTGATGCGAAGCGGGCCAGGTCGCCCGGAAACCGAACGCGCCCAGGGCGAGGATGCCCACGACGAGCCCCAGCACGTAGGGCAGAGGCACGACTTTTTGCGCCAGGTTCAATCCCATTTCCTTGGTGTAATCTCGGCTGACCATTGTGATTCCTTTGTTGGTGCACAAACTGCGGATAACTTTAACCCGCAGCGGCAGCCCCCCGTTTAGCAGGCACCGGGCCGAAAACGCCCTTTCGGCCCGGCATGACGTCTTTTCACTCCGCGGTCGACGCGACTGAGCGGGATTCATTCGGGCGGCGACGCCGCGCTGGACCTGGCCCGCCCCCACGGGCATCGTCAGGACCGATGATCCTGCGTCCGCTCATCGTACTCATTATTTCACTACAGTTCGCCCGCCTCGCGGAGGCGGCGGAGCTCTTCGCCGACGACTTCAAGGGCGACCTCCGGCAATGGGCGGTCGAGCAGATGCCCGGCGGCCGCGTCACCGTGCAGGCGGGCGCGCTGGTCATCGAGGACGTGGCCGGTTGCACCGTGTGGTTTCGGCCCCGGCTGACCGCGCCCGTCGAGATCACCTACGAGGTGACGGTCGTCTCCGCCGGCGGTCCGTTTGACCGCGTCTCCGACGTGAACTGTTTTTGGATGGCCGGCGATCCGCGCCCTCCGGCCGCCGCCCCCTTCTCCCCGGGCCACGCCCGGACCGGCAAGTTCGCCGAGTACAACTCCCTCCTGACCTACTACGTCGGCTACGGCGGCAACACCAATTCCACCACGCGCTTCCGCCGTTACGACGGAAGCGTCGAGCGCCCCCTCCTCCCCGAACACGACCTGAGCGACCCGAAGCTCCTCCTCGTCGCCAACCATCCCTACCGC
>JAPLTR010000201.1 GCA_026398065.1 Verrucomicrobiota bacterium
GAATAGACTCTACCGCCATGTCCAAGCTCAAACGGGCGCTCGTTTTTATACCCCATTTTTCATCCATTCTGCGGAGAGTCACAGATCCTACTGGCTCCTGCATCTATCAAAGCATCGCCAAGCGCGAGATGAGATGGGAAAGCTTCACTGGCAGCTCAAGAACCGATTCCAACATCACGGCGGTGCAGGCTTTCACGCGCTTGGATTCGACCCTTCCCAGGATCTACGGCAAGGCGTTCTGAGTTTCATGTTCGACGACGATGCGCAAAAGCGATCGGAAGCAGCGGTCCTTCAGCAGTTGCCAGCCATTATCCATGCCGCCAACGCCGGCGAGGGAACCGGCTTAGCGGTCGAGACGCTTTTCGCCGGCAATTGCAACGATACGCCAGTGACGTCAGATATCTTATCCCGTCAACTCGCTCTCCTCCGCGACGAAGGCGAGTTGTCTATCTTTGCAAAGGATGGGGCACTTAAGCCGCGATCGAAATCAGTGGCATGGACGGACCGTCTCGTGCTGCCTCGGCAACGCTCGATATTTAGCCGCCTCGGGTGACCGAGGGCCAGAGTTCTCTGTCACGTTTCACGCCCTAGATCGCCGCCGTGATCGCCGCGCCCATCTCCTGCGTGCTGGCCTGGCCGCCGAGGTCGCGGGTGAGCACGCGGCCCTCCGCCACCACGCGCTCGATCGCCGCCATGATGGCGGCGGCCGCGTCCGGATGGCCGAGGTGCTCCAGCATCATGGCGCCCGACCAGATCTGGCCGATCGGGTTGGCGATGTTGCGCCCCGCTATGTCTGGCGCGCTGCCGTGCACCGGCTCGAACATCGAGGGGAATTTCCGGGGCGGGTTGATGTTGCCCGACGGCGCGATGCCGATCGAGCCCGCCACCGCGGGGCCGAGGTCGGAGAGGATGTCGCCGAACAGGTTCGAGCCCACCACCACGTCGAACCAGTCCGGATGCGCCACGAAATGCGCGCACAGGATGTCGATGTGGAACTGCGCGGTCTTGATGTCGGGATAGTCGGCGGCCACGGCTTTGAAGCGCTCGTCCCAGTAGGGCATGGTGTGGATGATGCCGTTCGACTTCGTCGCCGAGGTGACGTGCTTGCGCTTGCGGGTACGGGCGATCTCGAAGGCCTGGCGGATGATGCGGTCGGTGCCCATGCGGGTGAACACCGTCTGCTGCATCGCCATCTCGTTCTCGGTGCCGGCATAGAGCCGCCCGCCGATCTCGGAATACTCGCCCTCGCAGTTCTCCCGGAGGATGATCATGTCGATGTCCTCGGGCCCGCGATTCTTCAAGGGCGAGGAGACGCCGGGGAGGAGGCGCACCGGGCGCTTGTTCACATACTGCTCGAACTGCCGGCGCATGGGGATGAGGAGGCCCCAGAGCGAGACGTGGTCGGCGACATCCGGGTGTCCCACCGCGCCGAGGAAGACGGCGTCATGGCCCGCGATCTGCTGCAGCCCGTCGGCCGGCATCATGGCGCCGTGGGCGCGATAGCGCTCGCAGGACCAGTCGAGCGTGTCCCAGGTGAAGGCGATGCAGAACTTCCGGCCCGCCGCTTCCAGCGCCTTGATGCCCTCGGGCACCACTTCGTGGCCGATGCCGTCGCCCGGAATGACCGCGATCTTCAGCGCCATGTCTCGCTCCCCTTGTCCGTCTGGGGCGCGAGACTAGCCGATCTCGGCCTCGCCCTGCATGTAGAAGGCGCAATCGCCGGCAAGCTCGACCCGCTCGCCGTCGAGCCGGCAGAAGAGTTCGCCGCCGCGGGCGCTCGCCTGCCAGGCGCGGATCTCGCGCTTGCCCGTCCGCGCCGCCCAGTAAGGAACCAGCGTGCAATGGGCCGAGCCGGTCACCGGGTCCTCGTCGACGCCGACGGCGGGGGCGAAGTAGCGGCTGACGCAGTCGAAGCCCCCCTCCTTGCCCTCGCCGTCGCCGGGCGCGGTGGCGATCACGCCGGGGGCGTCCAGCCTCGCGATGGCGGCGAAGTCGGGGGCGAGCGCGCGCACCTCGGCGGCGGTGGCGAACACCGCCAGGTAGTTCTTCGCCTTCAGCACCGCCTCCGGTTGGCGCCGCAGCGCCGCGCCCGTGGTCAAGGTGAAGGACGGGTCAAGGACGGTGGCCGGCATGGAGGGGAAGTCCATGGCGAGGCGCTCGCCCGCGCGGCGCACCGTGAGCGGCCCGCTCAGCGATTGAAAGGTGACAATGTCCCGGTTCGGATCGATACAATTCAGCACCACCCAGGCCGAGGCGAGCGTGGCATGGCCGCAGAGCGGCACTTCCACGGTGGGCGTGAACCAGCGCAGGTGCCAGCTCTCGCCGTCGCGCACCAGGAAGGCGGTTTCGGCCAGATTGTTTTCCGCCGCAACGGCTTGCAGCGTCGAATCGGCGCCGAAACGGGGAAGCAGCATGACCGCGGCCGGGTTGCCGCGGAACCGCTCCCCCGTGAAGGCGTCGATCTGGAAGATCGGCACACGCATGCGTCGCGCGCTCCTTCAGTTCATCCAGAACGGCTTGCTCGATTCCCGCATGGTATCGGCCCGCGACAGGCCGACATCGCGC
>JAPLTR010000506.1 GCA_026398065.1 Verrucomicrobiota bacterium
TGACGGCCCTCGTCTCGCTCCTCGTGCTGCACCTGGCGACACGCAACCTGCGGCAGATCGAGTTCGGTCCGCACACGTACGCGATCGCGCTCGGGATCGGCCTGACCTACTGCATCGCCGCGGTGCTGGTGTGGTTCGGCACGCCCGCGGGGCGTTTCCTGAGCCGCGTCTGCGGGCTCCTGTATCTCGCCCGCCCGCAGTTCGGCTCGCACCTCTGGCGCATCATGGACTCCGCGGAGTACCGCGCGCATTTCACACGCACGCGGCCGCCCACGCCCTGACGCTCAGAGATACTTCGCGATGTCCGGCAGCTTCTTGACGCGCCGGCCCGCCGCGTCGCGCGCAAAATAGGGCTCCTCCTCGCGCGTGGCCTCGATCTCCTCGTCGCCCTCGGTCTCCTCCTCCTCGTCGATGACCTCACCCTCGACGGTCTTGAAGATCCAGTCCTGCTCGTCGTCGAACACGTGCGACATCCGCCGCGCCTGCGGGTCGAGCACCAGCGCCGGGTTCTTCACATGCCCGTCCTTCACGAACTCGAAGAGGCTCGGCACGAACTGCTTTTTGAAGTGCCCCTGGAAGTCGCTCATCCACTTGTTCGCCACGCCCTCGCGGCGGTTGAGCAGCACGATATCGGAGAAATGGATACAGGCTTCGTACCACGCGAGCAGCGCGGGGTTTTTCTCCGCGAGCTGGCAGTTGACCACGGTGAGCACGCGCGCGATCTGCCCGCCCTGCGCCTCCAGCCACGCGACAAACACCTCGATCTGCTCCACGGGGTTTTCGCGGCCCTCGCTGATGAAGAACGTGTGCGTCGCGTCGCGCGGCAGCTCGCCCGCGATCGCGCCATCCGTCCACGACCAGCGCGTGAGCGCCGGGAGCTTCGCATCGGCCCCGCTGGCGGCTTAGCTCGCGGCGAGCATCACGGCCGGGCGGTCGCCCGCCACGAGGCCGTCCTCCAGCAGGTCGGCCAGCACCGCGCGCCGGCCCGATCCGGCCGCGCCGAGGATGAGGTACACCAGCGGTTTTTCAGGGGCGGCCATTTAGAATTGGAAGGTCTGGTTCTGCGCGGCGTGCCGCATCCAGTGGTCGAGCAGCACGAGCGCCGCCATCGCCTCGACGATCGGCACGGCGCGCGGCACCACGCACGGGTCGTGACGGCCGCGGCCCATCAGCTCCGTCGGCGCGCCGGCGAGGTCGACGGTCTGCTGGCGCTGGAGGATGGTGGCGGTCGGCTTGAAGGCCACGCGGAACACGAGTTCCTCGCCATTGCTGATGCCGCCCTGCGTGCCGCCGCTGCGGTTGGTCGCGGTGCGCACCCGCCCCTCGCGCGACTCGAAGACGTCGTTGTGCTCGCTGCCGCGCATCGCCGCGCCCGCAAAGCCGCTGCCGATTTCAAAGCCCTTCGTCGCCGGGAGCGAGAGCATGGCCTTGCCGAGGTCGGCCTCAAGCCGGTCAAAGACGGGTTCGCCCAGGCCCGCGGGCACGCCGCGCACGCGGCACTCGATCACGCCGCCGACCGAATCGCCCTCGCTGCGGACGGCCTTGATGCGCTCGATCATTTTCTCCGCCGTCGCCAGATGGGGGCAGCGCACCGCCGTCGCCTCGACCTCGGCCAGCGTGGGAAACGCGTTCAGCGCCCCGGCGGGCACGGCGATATCGTGCACGTGCGTCAAAAAGGCCCGGATCTCCACGCCACCCGCGAGGGTGAGGATCTTTTTCGCGATGGCCCCGGCCGCCACGCGGCCGACCGTTTCGCGCGCCGAACTGCGCCCGCCGCCGCGGTGGTCGCGGATGCCGAACTTCGTCTGGTAGGTGAAATCGGCGTGCGAGGGGCGGAACTTGTCCTTCATCTCGTCGTAGGCGCCCGACCGCTGGTCAGCGTTGCGCACGAGCATCGAGATGGGCGTGCCGGTCGTCCGGCCCTCGAAGACGCCGGAGAGAAATTCCACCTTATCCTCCTC
>JAPLTR010000202.1 GCA_026398065.1 Verrucomicrobiota bacterium
ATCAGGGCCAGTTGCCGCTCGTGGGCCGCGCCGCGCATCGTCGCGCAAAGCTCCGCGTGCAGGTGCGCCGCATCCCGAAACGGCCGCTTCGCCCAGGTCGCGTCCGCGACCCAGGGAGAGTGCTCAAACAGATGCCCCAGCGCCGCCGTGAACGGGGCGCGGTCGAGGGCATTGAGGTGCGCGAGCGTGGGCATGCGAAGGCCGCCGGTCAGGGGAGCAGCTCGTAGGCCGGCAACGAGAGAAACTCGTCGAAGGTCTCGCTCTTCGACATCCGCATGAAGAGGACGGTCGCATCGTTGAAGTGGCCGGAGTCGTAGCGCTCGTCGCCATACTCGGCCCGGATCTTCTTCAGTTCGTCGGCGAGGAGCCGGTCGTAGAGTTCAGCGGTGATTTTCCGGCCGTCGTCCAGGCTGGCGCCGTAGCGGAGCCATTGCCAGAGCTGCGACCGTGAGATCTCGGAGGTCGCAAGGTCTTCCATGAGATTGTGAATGGGCTCTGCCCCGGAGCCACCGAGCCAGGCCTCGAGGTAGCGCACGCCGACATGGAGATTCCACCGCACGCCGGCCTCGGTGATGGGGCCGTGCAGCGGCGCAAGCAGGTCGGCCGCGGTGATCTTCACCTCGTGGAAACGGTCCAGTTGGTTCGGCCCCTTCATATGCTTGCCAAAGGCGTCGAGCGCCGCCGCCACCAGACCGGGATGCGCCACCCAGGTGCCATCGTGGCCGTCGGACGCCTCGCGGACCTTGTCGGCGTAAACTTTCGCGAGGGCGGCCTCGTTGGCCGCCGGGTCTCCCTTGATCGGAATCTGCGCCGCCATGCCGCCCATCGCGTAGGCGCCGTGCCGGTGACAGACATTGATTACGTGCAGCGCATAGGCGCGGAGGAAGGGAACCGTCATCGTGATCAGCGTGCGGTCGGGAAAGAGATACTCGGGCCGGTTCCGAAATTTTTTCACGAAACTGAACATGTAGTCCCAGCGCCCGCAGTTGAGGCCGGAGGCGTGCTCGCGCAGTTCGTAGAGGATCTCCTCGGCCTCGATGCAACCGAGGATGGTCTCGATCAGCACGGTCGCGCGGATCGTCCCGCGCGGGATGCCGAGCGCCGCCTGCGCATGGATGAACACGTCGTTCCACAGCCGCGCCTCCAGATGGCTCTCCATCTTCGGCAGGTAGAAATACGGGCCGCTGCCGCGGAGGAGGAGTTCCCGGGCGTTGTGGAAAAAGTAAAGACCCCAGTCGAACAGCGAGGCCGAGATGCGTTTGCCGCCGAGGAGCGCGTGCTTCTCCTCCATGTGCCAGCCGCGCGGACGCGCCACGATGGTTGCGATCTTGTCCTTCAACGTGTATTTCTTTCCTTCCGGGCTCTCGTACGTGATGGTGCGGCGCGCGGCATCGCGCATGTTGATCTGGCCCTCGATCACGTTTTCCCACGTCGGCGAATTGGCGTCCTCGAAATCCGCCATCCAGCACTGCGCGCCGGAATTCAAGGCGTTGATCGCCATCTTGCGGTCGACGGGACCCGTGATCTCGGTGCGGCGGTCAACGAGGTCGGCGGGCGGCGGCGGCACGCGCCAGTCGCCCCCGCGGATGTGCGCGGTCTCGGGCAGGAAATCCGGCATCTTGCCCGCGTCGATCTCGGCCTGGCGCTCGATGCGTTTCGCGAGGAGCTGCTCCCGGCGCGGCCCAAACTTCGCGGCCAGCTCCGCCACGAAGGCGCAGGCGGCGGGGGTCAGAATCTCCGCATAGCGCGGGGGGACGGGTCCGGCGATCTCAAGGCCGCCGATGACGGAATTGCTCATGGGGAGGGAGGCTGGTTATGACGTTGCCGAGTGTCAGCACGATATTCAACGTCAGCCGCTCCCATACCAATGACACCGGAAAATTTCATGCGCGAGGCCATCAAGCTCGCCGACGACGGCATGCGCGGCGGCCGCGGCGGCCCCTTCGGCTGCGTCATCGTGCGCAAGGGCGAGATTGTCGCGCGCGGCAACAATCGCGTCACCTCGACCAACGACCCGACCGCCCACGCCGAGGTCACGGCCATCCGCGACGCCTGCGCCAGCCTCAAGACCTTCCAGCTGACCGACTGCGAGCTCTA
>JAPLTR010000454.1 GCA_026398065.1 Verrucomicrobiota bacterium
CCCGCGCGCCTACCTGCTGGAGTCGCTGCTCGACCCGGCGGCGAAGATCGCGGTCGGCTTCGGCATGGTCGGCGTCACCCTGAAGGACGGCACGGTCGTGACCGGCACGCTGGCGAAGGAGACGCCCGCCGCGGTGACAGTCCGCCTCTTCGACGGCACGATGAAGACGGTCCCGCGCGCCGACATCGCCAACCAGACCCCGCCCGTCTCGATCATGCCCCCGATGCTCGGTGTGCTCCAGCCCCGCGAGATCCGCGACGTGGTCGCCTACCTCGCGACCCTGAAGGGCGGCCGCCCGACGCGCGAGGCGGCGGAGCATTGAGCCGGCCATGAAATCCGCCTCCTCTCCAGATCGTCGCAGCCGGACCCCCGGCACGGAGTGGTTGGGCGGAGCCGTCGCTCACTCGATGGCGACGTTGCATGTGCCGGCGGAGGCCCCCGGCGTTTCTAACCTATGACGGAACCGCTGGCCGAAGTTTTGCGCCGTATTCCGGAGATGAAGGCCCGATTTGAGGCCGCCCGTGGTCGCTACGATCTCCTCCGTGAGAAGGCTCATGAGTGGAAGAGCAATATGTCGAGTTTGAGGGCCAGCGATACGAGACGTTTTGGGAGCACTTGGAAGGGCAGATCTTCGCGACACATTTCAGCTATTTTCCCGAGAAGCCCGCCATCAACGTCGAAGCCACTTTTTTCACAGACTCGGTTCCGACAGGGTTTGTCCGATACGCACAGTATGGCCTCCTCGCCGAGATTTACGAGTAT
This sequence comes from Verrucomicrobiota bacterium, assembly GCA_026398065.1. Classification (GTDB taxonomy): domain Bacteria; phylum Verrucomicrobiota; class Verrucomicrobiia; order Opitutales; family Opitutaceae; genus GAS368. The sequence continues at coordinate 763 of JAPLTR010000454.1, forward strand.
GAGGATGGATTGCTGATGCGTGCGCATCAGGCGACCCGAGAGCATGATCCGAGGAGCAAGAAGCATGGATTCACGACATCCCGCTTCGACTTTGAGTATGCCGGGGAGCAGATTAGCAAAATCAGGCACGTCTGGGAAAGCGGAACGGTTGAAGTGGTTTTCCCCTGAAAACAGACCGGCCAACCGCCTGCTACCGGCGGCAGGACAGCGTCGATGACCCGTTTCACGAAGCCGCACCGCGCAAGGTCACGGTGGCGGGTTGGAATCTGCCAATCTGCTCGCTCAGATCTGGTGGGCGGGCAGCACGCTGAGTGTCGCCAATCTGCTGGTCCCCTTCTCGGTGGTCTGCTTCTCACCGAACTCGGCCTGGTTCGTCCAGCTTGTCGGACGTCCGCTCCCCGAGGGAGCGACAGTCCTTGATCCACTGACCGCGCGCCGAGCCCGGATGCCGCGGCGGCATGGCGGCCAAGCCAACACGGCATTGGGCAAGGGCCCGGCTATTTGCTATTGTTTTGCGTCTTCGATTTTCACTGCACGACGCATGTCCGCCATCCTTCACGCACTCTCCGCCTTTTCTCCCGTGAAACGGGCGCGCCGGGGCACCTCGCTTGGCGCCGTGCGGTGCGGGCGGAGATCCCGGTCTGACCGCCGGGCTGTGCCCCATTGGTCCGGCGGCGCGGTTTGATCCGTGCCCGGGCGGCGGCGGCGTGCGCCGGTTGTCTCCTGATTTTGTCAGTCCTTCCCATCGTATGGCCCAATCCACCACACCCATGTCCCACACCACCTCCACCCAAGCTCCGGCCCTGACGCCGATCGTAATCCCGCCGGCCGCGCCGGCTCCGACTCCGCCGAAACTCGCCATCAACCCCGACAAGCTGAACGCGTTCCTCGGCCGGGCGCTCAACGACATGGGGGCGGCGTTCATGACGTCGCTCATCATCCTTGGTGAACGGCTCGGCCTCTACCGCGCGATGGCGGGCGCCGGCCCGTTGACGCCGGGGGAGCTCGCGAAGAAGACCGAGACCGATGAGCGCTACGTCCGCGAATGGCTGTGCGCGCAGGCCGCCAGCGGCTATGTGACTTACGATCCGGCGACCGCGCGTTTCACGCTGCCCGACGAGCAGGCGCTCCTGCTCGCGGTCGACAGCGGTCCGGCCTACCTGCCGGCGGCGTATCAGGTCATCGCGTCGACCGTGGCGGACGAACCGCAGTTGCGGGAGACCTTCCGGACGGGGTTCGGTTTCGGCTGGCACCAGCACAACACCGGCCTCTTCGAGGGCACGGAGCGCTTCTTCCGGCCGAGCTATGCGGCCAACCTGATCAACACGTGGATTCCCTCGCTGACCGGAGTGGAGGCCAAACTGAAGGCCGGCGGCAGCGTGGCCGATGTCGGCTGCGGGCATGGCGCCTCGACGATCCTGATGGCGCAGGCCTTCCCGGCCACGCAGTTCATCGGGTACGATTATCACGAGCCGTCGGTCGTGCACGCCCGGGCGGCGGCGAAGGCGGCGGGCGTGGACGGGCGCGTCCGCTTCGAGGTCGCCAGCGCAGCGGCGTATCCGGGAAATAATTACGACCTGGTGACGTTCTTCGACTGCCTGCACGACATGGGCGACCCGGTGGCGGCGGCGCGGCATGTGCGCTCCACGCTGAAGCCCGACGGCACGTGGCTCGTGGTCGAGCCCTTCGCGGGCGACCGCGTGGAGGACAACCTGAACCCGGTGGGCCGGGTGTTTTACGCGGCCTCGACGATGATCTGCACGCCCGCGTCGCGCGCGCAGGAAAAAGGCCTCGCGCTGGGCGCCCAGGCGGGCGAAAGCCGGTTGCGGGCGGTCGTGCAGGAGGGCGGCTTCACCCGCTTCCGCCGCGCGGCGGAGACGCCGTTCAACCTCGTGCTCGAGGCGCGGCCGTAGCGGACGCGCGCGCGGGAGGAGTTCACTTCGACGGCTCGGCCTGGGTTCGCCCCAGGCCGACCGCCGGGTGATCGACGCTCGTGCGGTCCGTTGACGCCCTGGCCGTCGCCCGCGTTCGACTGGCGAAGCTTGGCGGACAACGCTCATCGTTGTTGCCGTTGCGATGCGGGCGGTGGTTCGCTTTGAGTCGCCCGGCACAAGGTCATGTTCACGAAAATTCTCCTCCCCTGCCTCCTCGCCCTCACGTTGGCCGGCTGCGGCGCCGTCGTCTCCGGACCGGTGGGCGCACCGTCGCAAAACAAGCTTCAGGCCGTCGCCACGGACCTGGCCACGCGACCGGCCGTGGCGGACGTGGCGCAGACCGTGAGTTCGTTGAAGGAGGTCTCCGGAAAATTTCGGATCAGTCGCAGCGACCCGATCCATGCCTTCGACGAGGGGAAGGCCTACTTCCGGACCGTGGCTCTGCCGCCGACCGCAGGCGGGAAGAAGTTGGAGATCCGGAGCTACTACAGCCTGGATTTTCCGACGACGCTGTTTGTGCCGGCCCTGATGTTTCTGGACTCGGCGAAACGCGTGCTGGAGACGCGCCCGGCCCCGGCCTTCACGATCGTGAACGGACTCGCGGAGCACATCCGCGTCCTGGAGCCGATTCCGGCCGGCGCGGCCTACGTCGTCATCTATTCTACGAGGGGATTCTCCGGCTGGCGATCACGGACGAGTGAGCGGGTCGCCGGCGGGCGGGTCGGGCAGCCGAAGGGCCAAGCCAAGGACAGAACCGTTCCAAAGTTGGTTGATGGAACTGGAGCGGGCGGGGGGAATCGAACCCCCGAGGCCAGTTTGGAAAACTGGAGTTTTACCACTAAACTACGCCCGCGGACACGGCGACACGACAGCCCCGCGGCCGGGGAAGGTCAAGCCGGTTGCTCGGGGTGGGTGGCGCCGGGGGGACGGGGCGGCGAAGGCGCGGCGGACTTTGTCGGCTGCGGGGGGCGACGTGATCGGCGGGGGTGAGGGTGAGGTGGGGTGGATGAAGCGGAGGCAGGTTGCAGCGAAGAGTGGTATTTATCAACATTTGTGATTGATTAAGATTCTCAAAATGGCTATCTTTCAGGGGCCCGGCCGTGTCGGCAGGGATGAACCATGAACCTGCGACGCACGAAAGACCGTCCACTCGCTCACGCTCGCGGCCACGCGAACGAGGGCGGCGCACGTCGAACCGGGCTAGATCCGGCCAGATCGCACCAAATCCAGGTAAATCCGGCCTCCTCGCTCCTGCGCCAAGGCTTCGGAGGGCGGGCCCACGGAACACGCGGAAGAATCCACCGAGGTAATCCACCTGAGATGAACCACGAAAAACACGAAAGACACGAAAGAGAGACGGCGGGGGTCGGCTCGCTGGCGCTTGCCGCTACGGGGTGGACGGGGGCGTCCGCGCTCCCGGGGGTGCATCCGATCAGATCCGACCAAATCCGGGTAAATCCGACCAGATCAAGGTGGATCAAGGCGGACGGGGTGGCCCACGGAACACACGGAAGGCACGGAAACGAAGATCGGAGGGTTTTGAGATGAACCACGAAAAACACGAAAGACACGAAAGGGAGACGGCGGGGGGTCGGCTCGCTGGCGCTTGCCGCTACGGGGCGGACGGGGGCGTCGGCGCGTCCGGGGGTGAATCCGATCAGATCCGACCAAATCCGAGTAAATCCGACCAGATCAAGGTGGATCAAGGCGGACGGGGT
>JAPLTR010000408.1 GCA_026398065.1 Verrucomicrobiota bacterium
GCCCAATACCATTTGCCGTCGGTCCCGAACCGATTGAGGCCGCGGGCGCGGTTGAGGAGAATCACTGGGTTTGAGTGGCGTGGTGTGGTCATGCAGCTTTTTTGTTAGCCGTAACCTCGGCGGGACGAGAAATGGCGTAACCCCTCCCTGAGGACTTACGGTTGATGTCTGAAATCCACGGCAAGTGTTGTGCGATCAGGTGGTTTAGGAGTCTTCCCAGAGTCCGGGTCTGGCGGAAGGACGGGGAGACCAGTCCTTTTACTCCCTCCATGCCCAACAACTCGCCGAGCAAATCGGTCGCGGAGCCCGTCCACGCGGGAAGGTCTTCTACGCGGAAGAAATACTTGCGCCACAGTTCGAGAAGTTCCTGAAGAGCAGCCGCCTCACTGGACGCCTTCGCCGTTTCGAGGAGGGCTGGGTGGTGCCAAGCGTCGTGACCAAAGCGGATGGTATCGTCAGGATTCTTCTTCAACCACTCCGGAATCACAAAGCTCGAAAGGAAGTCAGCCAGAAATGGGAGTTCGACCGCGAGGGTGTCTTCGACTCCGTCGAATGAGACCAACGGCGGGGCCGCGCGCAGGATGATGAGTTTATCGAGCAATGACCCGTCAATGCGGGGAAGCATTGCGATGGAGGTTGGGTCGTCGTTCAGGGTCACGATCACTCGCCCGTTCCAACGGAAGGTCACGGCTTTTTTGAACTTCGGGTGATACTCTTGATAGGGGTTCGCGACGACTTTCTTGATAATCTGGGAGTATTTCTGATGCATCCTCGGATCGGCCGATGCGGTCGCGTCGTCGACCGCCCAGATGGGATTCGGGAACAGTTCCTCGTTGAACGTGGTCTCGCCGAGCAAATAATGAGTCGCCTCGGCAAAGCCTCCCATAATACCTCCGACGATACACTGACTCAGGAGGGTTTTCCCCGCGGACTTCGGACCGGCGATGAAGAGGGCCTGTCCGCGCTTCGGTTTGCCCTTCGCGGCGTTCTGGTAGAAGTGGGAGAACCACGAGAGGAAAACCTCGCGCTGCGTGTCGCCAAAGAGGCCGTCGAGGTACTTCGCGATCCATGGGAATCCGTCGCCCCATGCTCGGCCGGAAGGGGTCGACGGCGTCATGACCTTCGCCCGCGAGATGTTGAGATACCTCTGGTTCTTGTCCTGAACAATGTCGCTCTCGATGAAGAGGCAGGGGAAAGCACCATCGACCCGCTGCATCCGGTCTATCGTGGTGAGGGCGAGATTAAGCTCGCTCGCCTGACCTTTCTTACTCTCCGCGGAGAGGCCGTGGAGGACGTTAATGTGCCGCTTCACCGCCTCCGTCGTGAGGTGACGCCAGATAGTCGTCTCGTCCTTTTGCCAGTAGTCGCGCCCGTCGAAGAAAGTGCCGTCGATGGCTCCGCCGATGCGGTTGGCCCGGTACTGCTTCACGAACTCGTCGCCGAGCAGCTCCGCCCACGGGATAAATTTGCACTCCCCCGTCCACGCCTGCACACCTTCCTTGCGGATCGTGCAGCCCGTGTTGTTGTCGGCGCGCGAGTCCCAGAAACGGACGCCGCGGGCACCCTCGGTGATAGCGCCGGCAAACCGCCCCGGCCACCGCTTCGCGACTTCCGCGGCGACGGCCTCCATCGGAATTTCCGGGCCGTTGACTTTCCACTTGGCCTTGTTGGAGGCGTCGTGGAGAGCGAGCATGACTACGTCGTGCGGGATACGCGTGTCGCCGTGGAGGTGGCGCCAGTTGGTGCCAAGCTCGTACGGCGTGTACGGGTTGGTGATGAGGGCGCCTTCGTCGAGGCCTGGGAGAAGACCCTTCAGCTTGAAGTCCTTCATCAGGATTGTCAGGAAGCGGGTCAAAACGTCTGGAGTGAACGTCGGGACCGGCTTCTCAAAAAGCCAGATTAGACGGGCCTTGTTCGAGAAGGTGGTGGTGACCCAGGTCGGGGCCTTACCCGTAGTAAACGTCAGGGCGGGAAGTGCGGCGTTTATCGCTCCCGCGTCACCGTCGTAGTCGGCGACGATGCCGTGAAGGAACTTAATCGGGTTCTGACTCGAAGGCCGGATGCCGGCGAACTCCGGCTCGGCGAGCGTGTAGAAGCAATGTTGCGTGGTTTGGTCATGGCACCATACGGCGTAGGCCTCCTTAGTCGCGAACGCCGGCCGCGTGGAGATGGTCGGCAGCGCGGCGAGGTCCGTCTTGTGCAGCTCTGAAGACGAGTGATTGCGGATGTAGAAGGCTTGGGGGCTCATTTGGTCTCAAGGCTGGAGGCAGGTTTCGCAGAGGAGCGGGCATGCAGGGAGGCGAGCGCGCGGTCCACCTCGCTCTGCCAGACGAACCACCGTTTGCCCTGCCGAAGGGGAACGATGCCTTTGCTGCCGGCGACCTCCCGTCCGAAATAATGGGCGTCCTGATAGCCGAAGAGCGAAGCGGCGGTGGGCAGAGGGACGAGTTTGTCAGAGAGGCTGGGCGAGCTGTCGTGCATGGGTGTAGTTGGTTTCTGGTGACATAATAACTGGTTCGGATTTTGATTTCAACGGGGTGCCGGGACTTCGGTGAAGTCGTCGAGTTCGTTGAGGGGCCAGTGAATCCGGCCACCGGGCCGCCGGCCAAGCGGGGATCGTATGAGCTCGTATGAATGGCTCCGCGAACGACGGGTGGCCGGGCGGCCCGAGGTGATGGCGCCTACCCGTGACAGAGGACGGCGGAGAAGGGCGAGGCGGATGTCAGCGGGGCACGCACGCAGGGGTCGCCGTGAGAGCACGCTGTTGTGGGCCGAAATCAGCGCCGGGTGACATGTGACAATCGCCACAGGCCTAGCGTGGCCGTCCCGGCGGGTAGGCTTCGCTCTCCAATACTCTTATACCTCTAAAAGAAATTTATGTTTATGATATCATCATGTCATTGCTTGTGGAGTTGGTTTGGCGTTCAATGACTTGTGGAGTGACATCTCCGTTCTTTCTCCTGTCACCGCGACGTCATCAGCGTCGCTCGGGCCGAGAGAAGATCTCTCCTCGGTCGCGGCTGCTGGTATGTGGTGAGGCCGTGAGGCCGTTTCGATGCGTCGATCTTCCGGGCCTAGATTGGAACGAGTTGGGGAAACAGTCGTCCGTGTGGGTGCCCTCAGTGCAGGCCCCACGAGGCCTCAACCCCGGCACCATCTCGACGAGGCCTACCGCGTCCGATAGGGTGCGAAGCATGTCGACGCGGAAGCCGTTACTGTCTCCCTCTCTCAAAGCCTACGCCGCTGAACGGTATCTAGCCGATGTTCCGCCGCGAGACTTGGCACAGGAGCTTAAGGATAAATTTGGGGTGGAGGTGCCCTCGGCCGCGTTGCGGCAGTGGCTCACGCGTTCTGGTCTGGGTAAGCGCCGCAAAGTGCTCGACGCAAAGACATGTTCCCTCGTCTCGTCAGCGAAGGTTGAGGCCCTCGCCAAGAAGAAGGCGTCAGACCCCCGCGGGCACCTTGTCCGGTGGGCGGAGAAGACCGTGACGGTAGCAGACAAGGCGCTCGACATGGCCTCTGCGGCCACAAAGCCCCGCGACCTCGCCTCTGCGGCAGCCGCGGCTAATTCTGCGATCCGGATGTATCGCCTATGCGCTGGCCTCGACGGGCCAGAGACTGGGCCCCGCGTGGCGTTCAACTTCAATTTCTCGAACGTGGCCCCCCTCCCGCACCCTCCGCGGGTTGCAATCGCTCCGGGTGGTCACACCGAGATCGCTCGCGCCGCAGCCCTTGGGCAACCCGCCGCTCGGGTCGTCGCCGAAGGCGTCGAGATCAACCCCGGTGGAGACTGAGTCGGATGACGCCGTTGCCCGCGAGGGAGGCATGTGGCGCACTAGCTAAAAACAGCCATAAGAAGCCCGACCGCAAGCAGCCCACCCAAAATGAGCAGGGGCGTGAAAACAACCACGTCTCCGAGTCCGCGCGAACGGGTCATGAAAGAGTCCTCTGCGGTGGCGACCCTCACCGGCTTTGTGTTGAGCGGGTGGCCGCAACTTTGGCACACGGCTGCGCTGTCTGAGACCTGGTGATTGCATTCTGGGCAGGGGATTAAGGCCATGACAGATTCTAGCCCTACAGTTTGATCGGCTGCAATCACCTCCGCGAGGTGCGAGTGTGGCTGACCGACGACACAAATCCTGCTGCGCGTAGTTGCCGATGCCGCGACGCTTAAGGATCTGGCGCGGCAGGTTCTGTCGTCGGATCGGTCCTTGTTCCTCCATTGCGGCAAAATTCCAGCGGTCCATCCTGTCCGCGATACGGGGCATTTTTGACCTTCTGGTATGATGCGCCTGGTATGACGCCCTCCTTTTCAGAGGAGCGGCATTATTTGGGAAGCAAGTCCGGGGTAGGGTTCGGGGCAGGGGACTCGCTGGTTTTGTCGATCCGTGGGAGGCACACACAGCCCTGTCTACGAGTTCGTCCGTCGGTCGGGCCTGTCGGCGGAACGTCATCCGGGCGCGGGCGCCTTCGAGCCGCGCGGCCGAAATGAGTGTGGGGGCCCGGTGGCCGCAGTGGATGCCGCCCCTCGACTTCAGCCCGCCCGCCTCCACTGCTCCACGCTTCCGACTGCGTCGTCAGGTTCACGAAATTTGAGGCTTTGAGGTAGACCGCCGCAATTGGCTGGTTAGACCATGGTCCCGCCGCGTAGCCCCGATCCCGCCCGGTATCACTCGCGGTTAGCTTCTTCGTCACCACCCCGCTCCCACCCACACCCATGGCCATCAAACTTATCTCGGTCAGTGAGGACTATTGGGGGGATGATTTCCCCGAGAGTATGCCCGCGTTGGCGCAGGTGCTCCTCGGCACCGGGGGTCAGAAAGAATACAACTTCACCGGAAAGCAGCGGGCCCTGTGCCGGGCTGGCATGACTGTCGTGTTTCGCTACGACGGATACCTCTTGGGAGAAGGCGAAGTGGTCGATGTGAGGGATGACGGCTGGCAGATGATCTACAGGCCAACCCGGGTGTATCGGCCGCCGGTTAGGGGGAGTAACTTCTTCAAGGCCGGCGCCAGCATCTACTACGAATTTACCTCGGCGCAATTGGCGAAGATACGCGCAGGGGTCGAAGCGGAGTCTTCGGACCCGTACCCGAAAACGGGCGAGAAACCCGGAATGACGACTCATCGCATCGGCCAAGACGCCGTCCGCAAGTCGGCGCTTTCTCGCTACAAAAATCGCTGCTGCCTCTGCGGAGTCGACGACCCTAGGCTTCTCGTTGCCGGCCACATCAGAGGCTGGGCGAGGGGAGAAAAACAACGTGGGCAGCCAGAAAACGTAGTCCTCATGTGCCTCCTCCATGATGGCATGTTCGGCAAGGGACTCATGTCGCTCAAGCCCACAACCTACCAACCGGAATTCGCGGAGAAGGCGTTGCCGGTCCGGACGCTCAAACTCGCGCGAAAGATCACCCGGGCCTTCCGCGGCCCCACGCGTTCCCCGCCGTCGGACGAGCTACTCCGCTGGCACAGGAAGCACGTCTTTCTCGGGGATGAGTGACCTGGTGATTCCGGGAGCACGCGACGGCGGGAGGCATGCCAGGCATGGGACCATCGCATGATGATTCTTTAGGTTGATAGGCCTATGGGAGCCCGGTGGCCGGGGTGGGGGTGGGGGGCCCGGAATCGCTACCCGCCGGTCCCTTGGGCTCTCCTCTTGCAATGCGTACCAGGATTTTGGTTTTTGAGGCCTTGAAGAATCTCTGAGCGATAATCCGGTCTGCACTCGGCGCATTTTTTATGTAGGCAACGCGACAACCGATTGTTGTTGGACTATCGCGCGTGTGGCTCCCTGCTCGACAAAACCCCTCAATCGTAATGCTCATCCGCCTACTGGTAGTCCTGCTCATCACCGCTTCGGCAGCCCGCTCTGCGACGTCGCCCAGGAAAAGCGGCGCGGCCGCCAACCCACCGGCCGAGCGGGCGCTGACGCCCAAGGAAGTCGACGCGCGGCGGACAGCGCTGGCGGTGATCATCGCGGCTGAGCAAAAAGTGATGGACCGTTACGAAAAGCAAAGTTCCTTCAAAAAGAAGGACGACTTGTATTGGGTAACCGAGGCGCAATATGCCGCGGCGAAGGCTCGTCGGGACAAGGCGCAGGCTGAACGGAACGCGCTCGCAAATCGCAGCTGACCGTTTCCTGCTTACCTCAGCGATGCGTCGCCGCCGGGTCGCTGGTTTCTGGATCTATTCGGTCGGAATCGGCAGCGCCTTCTGGCAACCGGGATTCCTGATGGTCAGGCGGCCCGGTGGCCGGGAAATAGAAACGCTCGGAGTCCTCTTGATTTCGACTCGCGACGAGTACTGGTCGACACGGAGCAACGTTCGCGTCGGAAATTTTCTTCTCGTCGTGTAGCCCGATGGCGCCATGGAAGTGCGGGCATTTTCCCTCCGCATGGAACCGTCGCTTCCCATCTACTCTGCCGTTTACGTTGAGGACGGACACGTCCGCCATTTGTGGTTTGAAGCTCCTAGTGAAGCGGCGGCGCGTGCGTTCGCGGTCAGGTGTGGCGCAGGGCTTGAAGGGCCGGCTTCGAGACCGGCGCACCTCGAACAGTCCGCCCCTCCTGCGAACCAACCTCGTCAAGAAATCTATGACGCGAAAACTGCGATGCGCGTGCTCGGTGGCATCAGCTACACGACGCTCTGGCGGGAGGTTAAGCTCGGGCGCCTTCAGCGAGTTCCGGGGAACCGAAAGATGCTGATCACGCGGCGGTCAGTCGAGAAGTGGGTAAATCAGGCGGGGACTAGCCCAAGTCGATGGGAGTGAGGTCGGGGAGGCAGGCCGGAGCGATGGTTCCGGGGGCTCGTGGTCCCGCGACGGCGGCACCCATATTCTCGGGCGAGGGCATACTAATTTCTTGCTGCCGCGTTAGAGTGTTGCACGGCTGATTTTTGCCGAAACACTTCCCCCTCCTGAATGCAGCTCTCTGACCTCAAGAACGGCCTCTCGCTCGCGGGTTTGGAACCCAGCGTGATCGTCTCCGTCGTCGCAGCCGTGCCGATTGGCGACGGCGCGGTTCAGGTCGTCTACAAGCTTCCCAGTGGCACCATCAATGAGCGGTTGGTGACTGCCGCCGACATCGACACGATCTCAGTTGCGACGGTAGAGCGCCCGTGGTCGTTCGATGGCGACGGGGAGGCCTTCAAGCTCGCTGTCGAAGCCAAGCGCATCGATCTCGCGTTTCTTTTCGACCCGATGATGGCCGTCCACACGTCGAACGTGGAGCCGCTCCCGCATCAGATTACCGCCGTCTACGAATCGATGCTGCCGCGGCAGCCGTTGCGCTTCGTGCTCGCCGACGATCCCGGCGCCGGCAAGACGATCATGGCGGGGCTCTACATTCGCGAACTCATCATGCGGGCCGACTCTCGTCGCATCCTCGTTGTGGCTCCGGGCAGCTTGGTTGAGCAGTGGCGCGATGAACTGTTCGAGAAGTTCGGACTCCAGTTCAACGTCTTCTCGGGGGCGCTGGAGGCGGCCACCCCCAGCGGCAACCCCTTCGATGACCTTGACCACCTCATTGTCCGTCTGGACCAGATGGCCAACAACAAAGAGCTTCAAGAGAAGCTCCTCGTCACCTCGTGGGACCTGGTAATTTTTGACGAGGCGCACAAGCTTTCCGCCCACTTTTTTGGGTCCGAGGTAAAGAAAACGAATCGGTTCCAACTTGCCGAGAAGCTCGGGGCCCGGACGAGGCACCTGCTGCTGATGTCCGCCACGCCCCACAACGGCAAGGAGGAGGACTTCCAGCTTTTCCTCTCGCTGCTCGATTCCGACCGCTTTTACGGAAAGTT